>JAJZMD010000283.1:2914-9116 GCA_021803085.1 Actinomycetes bacterium | reverse complement strand
AACGTGTACACGTACATCCAGTTCTCTTCGACGGGCGTGCCGGGCACCCTCGCTCCGACGGCGCTCGCCTTGGGCGTCGCGGTGGTGGCGGTTGCGGCGAGCCGCCTCGTCGTCGTCCGTCTCCGCCGGCACCCTCATGAGCGAGGCACGATGCTGCCGTCGCCCCGACGGCCCGAACCCCCCCCGCCCGCGCCGCTGCGCTTCGACATCGACTGGCGACTGGGCGCGTTCCATCTGTCGGTAGCGCATCGTGCCGAGTCGCTCCGCCTCGCCGTGCTCGGGCCGTCGGGCTCGGGTAAGTCGGCCCTCTTGCGGTGTCTGGCCGGGCTGTACGGCGCGGGGCCCGGGCCGGTCGAGTATGGGACCCGCCAGGTGCAGCCGATCCCTGCTGAGTACCGCCGCATCGGGTACGTCGGGCAGGGGTTCGGGCTCTTTCCCCATCTGAACGTCTGGGGGCAGGTCCTGTTCGCTCGCGACGCGGACCCCCGGATCGCCGCGTACTGGCTCGAGGCACTCCACCTCGACGGGCTGGAACGCCGTCTTCCGGCGGCGCTGTCGGGAGGACAGCGCCAACGCGTGGCCATGGCGCAGGCCCTCGCCCGCTCCCCGGACGTGCTCTTCCTCGACGAGCCCTTCTCTGCGCTCGACGCGCCAGTACGCGTGGAGCTACGTCGCGAGCTGCGACGGCTGCAGCGCGAGGCTGCCGTCTCCACCGTCCTGGTCACTCACGACCCCGAAGAGGCGGCACTGCTCGCTGACGAGGTGATCGTGCTGGCAGGTGGTCGGGTGCTGCAGCAAGGGCCAACCACCGAGGTCTACGATCACCCCTGCTCCCCGGAGGTCGCGGAGCTCCTCGGGGTGCGAAACGTCACTGCCGCGACGATCGACGCTGACGGGTCCCTGCGCTGTGCTGGGGGAGTAGTGCTGCATCCGCCGATCGACAGCCTACCGACCGGCAGCCTACCGACCGGCGGTCTGCCGGCCGGCACGCCGGTCCTGTGGCGTGTCCGACCGGCTGACATCGGGGTATCTGCAGTGCCGAGCGACCAGGTGCGGGGCGACGCTCTCGGGTCCGACGAGCCGGGGGGCGACTCGTTCGACGCCAGGCTCGACGATCTGGCGTGGCTGGGCGGACGGGTCGAGGCCCGCGTGGCGCTCGCACCTGGGCTGGTGCTTCAGGCGGACGATCCGGCCGTGGGGGAGCTGGAGATCGGGCGCCGGGTCCGCGTCACTATCGACCCGCGCACTGTGCACGTGTGGGCAGTCGGGGAGGACGCGGTGACGCCGGGCGCCCTCGTTCCTTCTGGGAGCAACAAGCCCTGAGGGCGCATGCGCCGCAACGATGTCCGGGTGCCGCGTCCGGGTGCCGCGCCCGGGTGCCGCGCCCGGGGACGCGCACGGGGACGCGAGGCTCAGTGAGGTGGTGGGATCTCGACGCTGACGTTCGTGGCCTTGACGACCGCATCGGCGACCATGCCCGGTTCGAGCCCGAGCTCGTCGGCAGCCTCGCGGGTGATCATGGAGACCATGCGGTATGGGCCAGCCTGGAGCTCGACGAGCGCGGCGACCTCGTCCTTGGTCACTCGGGTCACAATCCCCGCGATGCGGTTGCGCGTCGACTGTCCATTGCGACGCGCGCTGCTCTGGTCACCGGCCATCTCTATCGCCAGTCGGGCGAGATCGGCACCGTCCACCGTGCGGTGGCCCGCGGAGTCGGTCGCGGTCCTCACCTTGCCGGCGTCCGCCCACCGTCGCATGGTGTCGGGACTGACGCCCATGAACTTGGCGGCTTGGCTGATGCGGTAGTGGGGCACCGGGGGAACGGTAGCCCGCCAAGGCCGCTTCGGGCCCAAAACGGTGGATCGTGCTCAGGTGGGTGCTGTTCGCAGGCCCAGCGAGTAGCCCTCCAAGAACACGAGCGCGTCCTTCTGGCGGGGATAGCGGTTCGCGACGGCGTGGAAGGCGGCGGAGTGGTCGGCATGGAGCAGATGCGCGAGCTCGTGGACGATGGTCGCGTCGAGCACCCAGTCGGGGACCGCACGCAGGCGGTGGGAGAGCCGGATCTCGCCGGTGCCGTTGGAGCACGACCCCCAGCGCTTCCCTTGGTTCGTCACCCAGCGGATGGAGGAGGGTCGGACACCGTCGACATAGCGGTCCGCCAGCATTGCCGCTCTCTGCGCCAGCGCATCGTCGGAGGCGGTCGCCCCCGGCCGCTTGGCGAGGACGCGGCCAACCAGCCAGTCGACCAGCTCCTGGCGCTCGGCGCGCCGCACGTGCGCCGGCACCACCACCACGATGTGCCCGTTCTCCCAGAAGGCCGCGGCAGTCTTGCGCCGGCGTGCGCTCGTGCGCACGACGACCTCGGGAGCGCCAGCGTCCGTTTCGGCGTCGGCCGTTGTCGCAGCATGGGGTGCCACACCTCGATCCCACTGGCCGGTATCTTCACCCGGCCACGGCGACGGGTCAGCGGACGACTGGGGCGCCACGTCAGACAGGGCACCCGTCGTCTCGGGAGGGGGCGACGGGGGCCAGCGGAGGGGAAGCATCATCGGCGCCGTACGAGCATCGGGCATGGTGCCCATTGTGGAGGTTGGGTGTGACTCTGTTCGGTGATGGGTGGGCAAAGCTCCCTTGACTAGGGAGGAATCCAGGGCGGAGCGCCGAGCGCGGCCATGTGCGCCGGCCGGCGCGGGCCGCGAACGACGCCTCAGCCGTCCGCCGGGAACCAGGCGAACGACGCCTCAGCCCTCCACCGGGGCGGCGCCCGGCGGCTCGAACCCGAAGGGGCGCGCGGGCGATGTCGGCGAGAAGGAGACGGATGGGTCGTAGTCGCAGGTCGGGTCCTCGCCGAGCGGGTCGCCGTGGCGGGCATAGGCCTGGGCGCGGGAGCCGCCGCAGATCTCCCGCAGCTCGCACCTTCCGCACCGCCCCCGGAGTGCTGACGGATCGCGCAACGCCCGGAGCAGCGGAGCACCGGCATAGAGCTGGGTCAGCGGCTTTTCGCGCACGTTGCCGACGACCAATCGCAGGAATCCGCTCGGCTGGACATCGCCGGTGTGCGAGACGAAGACCACGCCCCTTCCATCGGCAACGGCCAGCGGTGCCCGCCGACGTGGATCGGTCGATGCCGCTGGTCCTGTGCGCGCCCCGCTCGGGCGATCCGACACGGGCCAGGCGTCGGCGAGACGCCGATGCAGCTCCACATAGAGGGGGCCGGGTGCGCGGGTGGTGATCCCCTGGCGCTTGTGGACGGCAAGGCGCCGGAAGGTCGGCGCTTCGGTGGTCTTGAGCCGGACCCACTGCGCAACGTCATGGAGGAAGGCAAGCGTGTCTTCGGTCGACTCAGCGGACAGCGCCTGCGTGGCATCCGCCCGACCGGTCGGCACGACGAAGAACACGCTCCACATCGCCGCGTGCAGGTCGGTGACCAGGCGGCTCAGTGCAGGCAGCTCGAGCACCGTCGCTGCGGTGACGGTCGTGTTCACCTGGAGCCGCAGGCCGACCTCCGTGGCAGACCTGCATCCGTGCACGGTCCACTCGAAGGACCCTTGCACGCGGCGGAAGTCGTCGTGGGCTTCGGCGGTGGCGGCGTCGAGCGAGAACGAGACGGCAGTCGCGCCGGCGTGACGCAGCGCGCCGAGCGTCGACGCCGTCGCGCGTGGCGTGCCCGCAGGGGAGATCGCCATCGAGAGACCGGCGTTGGCACCGTGGGCGACGAGGGTCTGCAGATCGGGGCGCTCCAGTGGATCGCCGCCGGTCAAGACCACGCGTGGCCGCGGCGCGCCGATCGATGCCAGGTCGTCGAGGACTGCTCGGATCTCTGCGGTGGAGAGCTCGTCAGGGTCACGACCAGGATGCGCCTCGGCGCGGCAGTGCCGGCAGGCAAGTGCGCACGCCCTCGTGAGCTCGAAGAGCACCAGGAATGGTCGCGCGTCCACGTCGAACCGGAGCTGGCGAACCGGCGGCGCCTGATCGAGCCACGGACTCTTCACTTGGTTGACGGTAGGACGAGCGGGGGCGTCCGGGAAGGGCCGAAAGGCCTTGGCCGGTCTGCACGTCTCGCCCCGCCGAGCAACCATGCACCGAAGCGCAACCGCGACGCGCGGCACGTGGACCGCGCGGCGGCAAAATGGGGTGAGCGAGGGGACTTGAACCCCCGACCTCCAGGGCCACAACCTGGCGCTCTAACCAACTGAGCTACGCCCACCGAGGTCGTCCAGTCTGTCATATGGCCGGGGATGCTCCGGTCGGCTCTTCGTAGGACTGGCTGCGGGCGGTCAGTTCCACGACTGCGTGAGGTTCGGCGCCACGACGACCGCCGTCGCCACCGCCCCGCCGGAGGCGAGGACGACCAGCCACCTGCGCCACTTGGGCAGCTCCGTGAAGCCCGCCGCGGTCGCCAGGATGTCGACGAAGTCCGAGAAGGCCCCGAGGAGGACCCAGCGCCGCAGCAGACCGGCGTGCTCGGCGGAGAGGAGCACACCCGCACCGAGCGCGATGTCGCGGCCGCCGAGGGCCCGAAGCAGCACGGCTTTGTCCCGACCTGTCGCGCCGGTGCCGATCCATACGGCGCCGGCCGTCTCGGGTACGGCGAGCGCCGTGACCCCGAGCCCTACGTACACGATGCCGAGTTCTACGGCGATGCGCCGGTACCACGGCTCCATCGCGCGCAGCGGGTGCAGGGCAGCCTGTCTTGTGACAGCACCGGCCGTCTCCAGCGTCGTCGCCACGGTGTTGTTCATGGCGTCAGCCGACCGTCACGTGACAGTTGTCGTTGTCGCCGGTGTGGCGCTTGCCATGCCCTCGACTTACCCGGATCTGCCAGGTCGAAGGATGCGAAGCTGCTCAGCGTGAGGGGACGCGCCAGCCCCGGCGTTCCGCGATCTCACGGCACGTGGGGCACAGTGGGTAGCGCTGCGGATCCCTGCCGGGGACCCAGACCTTTCCGCACAGGGCACGCACGGGCGTCCCGTTCACCATTCCCTCGACCACGTTGTTGCCGACGGAGCGGAACCGTCCGATCTTCGGCTTGAAACCCTCGAGAACGATGTGGGCCATCCGATCGTGATCGCCGTCGTCGAGCTCGGGCTCCGGCCGCTGCGATGCCACGAGGGTGTCGCCGTCTGGGTGCTGCACCGTCTGGGGCACGTCCGTCTTCACTGTCGAAAGCTCCTGCGGGTCCTGCACTGTTGTGAACTTACCGGGCTCGGAAGCGCCACGTCGCGCCTGGTGCCTGCTCGAGGGGCCATGTGACGTCAAGAGCAGTGCGCTTCGGCGCAACGGACGCCGTGGTACCCACGTCGGCCGCATGGGGGATCTCGGCGCGACTTCCATGCTCGAACCGGCGACCAGATCGACGTCTGCCTCGGGGCAGGTGGAAGACTCTCGAGCCCTCTGTGCAGCAGAAGACCTTGCAGAAGGTCTTGCAGAAGGTCTTGCAGAAGGTCTTGCAGAAGGTGTGGACGTGAACGCCGTAGTGGTCGCCCCGGCCGTTCGCCCACTGTGACGCGTTGGCGCCGGCCGCTTCAGCCTCGCGACGGAAAGCGTCGTCAGCTGATTCCTGATTCCCTGTGCATCTGAGTCGCTGGAGCTCGTATTCGTTGATGGTGCTCGTGCTCGCGCACTGGTCTACGCGCCAGCCCACCAGCGCACAGGTCGACGACGCAGCCTTTCTCGAACGAGCACCGCCGCGCGTGAGGCCAGCTCCACACTGTGGTGGCGCGGTACGAGGATGCATGGTCCGATCCGAAGGCGTTGCTCACAGGCGGTCGAGACAGAGGGTAGGTGAAACGGCAAGTGATCTACGGCGGCGGTCGCCCACCTCTCGCCGCGTCAACAAGACTTCGTGCACGCTTGTATCGGACGCGTCGGCCACGATCTTGTGTGCCGCGTGTTCGGCGGTCTCGCAGCCAGCTCGCGAGCTGTTCGTCCACTACTTCGTTCAGTCGTCGCTCGTCCATTCGGGCGATGCTCACCGATGTCGCGCCGCGTAGAGTGGTGTCAGGGGGCCGATGGTCACGGGAGCGCCCTGACGCCCCATGGGTCGTTCCGGCGAGGGGAAACAGAGTCATGCTGTGATCCCGTTTAGCCTGGTGACCACGCCCCCGTGGCCGAGTGGACTTAGGCAACGGACTTCTAATCCGTACCACGCAGGTTCGAATCCTGCCGGGGGCGCCGAATATTCTTCACAAAAGCTGCACCT
>JAJZMD010000283.1:0-2904 GCA_021803085.1 Actinomycetes bacterium | reverse complement strand
GGCTGAGGTCGAGGGTTCGAGTCCCCCAGCGCCCACCACATATTCTTCACAAAAGCTGCACCTACTTGTTCACAGAAGCCACGGCGCGTCCTCGTGAAGAGGAACTTTCCGGGCGTGAGCGCATGCGTGCAGGCGGTCGAGGTGCTCTCGGCCGGCAGCGGGGCGCGCGGCGGCGAGGAAGGCGTCGTTCGGACTGGCGCTCAGGGCGCGGGCGGCGCCTGAGCTATCCGGGTGTGGGATCCGGCACGCCGTCCGGCGATCCGACGGGTGCTGTCTCGGGGCGACCGTGTCGCCGGCGCCGGCGTCGCTTGCGCCCGAGCGGTGCGAGTCCCATCGCCTGGCGACGTGCGTCGTCTGCCTCGCGGTCCTCGTGGGCCATGACCAGCCGGACGTTTCTCACGACGCAGGCGAGCGCGTACATGAGCGCGTTGGGCGCCCGGCCGAACAGGCGTGACCATCCCCGGCGGATGCCCCCGGTCGCGGGGTCCTGGAGCCAGGAGTAGGTGCGCTCGGATCCGGTGCGACGGTTGTAGGAGAACCGGTGGGCCTTGGAGGGGTAGTCGTGCTTCTGGCGCCGCTTGGCGTCGATGGCGACGGGGACTGAGATCGTCTTCTGGGTGCAGCAGGTGGGGGGCTCCTCGGGCGGGGAGACCACCTCTGGGTGGGTGTAGTCGTAGGCCATCGAGGTGGGCCGCAGCGGACAGCGGCACTTCCCCATCACGGCCGGGCACATGACCCGGTGCGCACCGTCTTGGTCGTCAGATGCGATCCGCCCGAGCTTGTAGCGGGCGAGCTCTGCGCTGCGTCGGTCGTGGGCGGCGGTCTCTTCTGGGCTCGCGCCACGCGCCAGGGGGCCGAGCTCCAAGAGCGCCGTGGGCGTCACCGGGCAGTAGAGGTTGCCGTTGGAGATGATCGCGCCGCAGTGGGTGCCCCGTGGCCCGCGGTCTGTGGGGTGGAGATCCATGACGAGGGCAGCCCCCGCACGCCTGAGCGGGGAGGCGAAGGTGTCCGGGTCGCGGTTGGAGTACCCGCAGTCGGCCAGGACGTCGCCGGGCGGGACGCCTGCGTCGTACGCACGAAGAAGCGTCTCTTTCATGGCTTTGGGCGGGTCGGTGCGCGGGCTGTGAAAGGCGATCCGGCGCACGAGCTCTGGCAGAGATGGCCCTCGCTCCTCTTTCACCATGGTCGCCACCTGCGCGTAGAAGCCGAAGAACAGCTGGTCGATTGCCCCGGGCGCGTTGCGCTTGGCGTGTCCCCAGGAGGCTGTCGGGTCGTTGGCCGGCTGGGGGTCGTCCTTTGGCCTCGGCCTCGACCAGGTCTCGTGGTCGGTCCAGTCGACCGCGAGCGAGTGCGACGCGCTCTTGTAGCGGACGGGGACCGAGGCCTCCACCAGTGCGTCGAGGACGAAGATGAGACGGGCTCCCGCCGCTTGGGCGTCGATGTCGGCACGCACGGCTTGAAGATGCACCGCACGGTCGTCTTCTTCGACGCCGCGAAACGAGGGCACAGGGGCGGGGTCGACCGCTCCCACCATTTTGCGGTGCGCGTAGGAGAACTGCCGGTAGGTCGCATCTGAGAGGGCGCCTGTGCGTGTGACGGCTGCGCCGAGACGGAGCCGTGTCGCGCCGGGGAGGTCGACAAGCGTGCGCCAGCCGGCCGCAAGGTGGGCGGGGCGGCCCTCGTCGATCGCAAAGGCCATGGCCAGAAGCACGGTCCTTGCAGGGAGCTTCCGGGGTCGTCCGCCTGCGGGCATGTGGGCTTCGAGGACCGACGCCACCTTTGCTGCGTCGAGAGCGGCCTCGATGGCCTGGCGCCTGCGGGCCCGGCTCAAAAAGTTCCTCCGATGAGCGCGACGGCTCGTGCCTCTTCGACCTCCTCCAGGTGGGAGACGAGATCGCCCAGACGCTGGGAGCAGCAGATGCCGGCCGCGTCCATGAACGCGCGGAGCCCGATCATGGACGCCACCTCGCTCATCCACGTCGAGCGCAGCCTTGCGACGTCGAGGCGTTCGAGGTCGGTTCCTCCTGCAAGCGAGGCGGTGAGCGGGCTCGTCACGTTGCGCCGGGTGGGCGATGTGCCGCCGATGAGGAGCCTTTGGCCCGCGAAGCGAGCGGCGGCGAGGAGGCGGTCGTGGTAGCGGGCGAGCACCGGGACCGTGCGCGGGCAGCGCCCGGCACCGACCACCACGACGACACCGTCCGAACGGCGCACGACGTCGGTGCCCTTGACTCCCTTCAAGTCGGCACCCACGAGCCCTGCGCCCGCGCCCAGGCATACGAGCGCCGAAGCGCGATGCCGGCGGGCCTCGGTCGGCTGGGCGTCTGCCAGGGCGAGGTAGGCCGCGATCTGCGCCCTCGTGTAGGGCGTCTTGGCGCGCTCGCGCGAAAGGCGCGGGGCCTGTGGCGAACCAGGTGCGACCCGCCGGGCAATCGCCCGCAGGTTCGAGCGCAGCGTCCGGCGGGTGGCCGCCGACATGGTGGTCACCGACGGTGCACAGCACCGCTCGATCACCGAAGGACGGAGCAGTACTTCGCAGGAGAGCTCGAGGCCGACGGACTCGCCGAAGGCGCCCAGACGAGAGGCCGCGAACAAAAAGGCCTTGGCCCGGTTGACCGACTCGGGATGGGCTGCGGCGGTGAGCTCTCTTGCGAAGCGGGCTGCCTCCTCGCCGACACGACGCGGGCTGAACCGCTCGATCGACTGGGCGACGGCCTCCTCCTCGCCGAGAGGCATACTGTAGATCTACCATAGGATTCCCCGGCGATGGTGGACCCACCTGGTAAAGGTCAAGGCGTGACCCTGAGCAACGAACGGCGCCAAGAGCTCGACGACATCGCCACCGAGCTCGCCGCCCTGGCGCGCTCGGGGCCTGCGCTTCCGGGGTCGATCGCCGAGCGGCTCACG
>JAJZMD010000039.1 GCA_021803085.1 Actinomycetes bacterium | reverse complement strand
CCGCACGCGCCCAGCGAGTGGACGTTCGCCGTCGCCTACTCGGCTGTCGGGTTCGTCGAGGGGATCATCCTGGTCGCGACCCCCGCCCTCGTGAGGGACTACTCGCCCCAGCTCGGACGTGCCTCCGCGATGGGGTTCTGGACCCTCGGGCCCGTCGTCGGCAGCCTGGTCGTGGCCGAGGTCGCGAGCCACACCCTGAGCCACCTGGTCGCATGGCAGGACCAGCTCACGATCTGCGGCATCGTCGGTGTCGTCGTCTTCCTCGTCGCGCTGCTCGGGCTGCGCGAGCTCTCGCCGAGCCTGCGCGACCAGCTCATGGTCAGCATGCGGGACCGGGCGCTCGTCGAAGCGAGGGCGGAGGGCATGGACGTGGAAGGTGCCCTGCGCCGCCCCTGGCGCCAGGTGCTCCGCGCGGACATCGTGCTCTCGGCGTTGGCGATCAGCCTGCTGCTGCTCATCTACTACACGGCCGTCGGGTTCAACCCGGTCTACTTCGAGACCGTCTTCGGGTTCTCCCCCTCGCAGGCGAACGGCCTGGGCGATTGGTGGTGGCTGGCGAACGCGATCGCCCTCGTCGTCGTCGGCGTCGTCTCGGACCGCCTGCGCGTCCGCAAGCCGTTCGTGATCGTGGGTGGCGCAGGAGCGGTCGGGATGACGATCGTCTACCTCAGCGAGACGACCGCACCCCACACGGGCTACTACACGCTCGCCTGGACGGTCGCGGTGCTCGCCGTCTTCCTCGCCATCGCGTTCGCACCGTGGATGGCGAGCTTCACCGAGACCGTCGAGAAGCGGAACCCCGCGCTCACGGCCCACGGCCTGGCGATCTGGGGCTGGGTGATCCGGGCCACCGTCGCCGTCTCGGTGTTCATCCTGCCCTACGTGGTCTCGTCGACGACAACGCTCGTGCAGTACGGCGCGGCCGTGAAGGCGGCGGAGGCCGTGGTGCAGAGAGCTCCACCGGTGAACGTCCCCTACGCGGCGGCCTCCCAGCCCCTCCTCACGGTGGTCGAGACGCACGCCGCCCTCTTCGCGAAGCTGGCGAGCTACCCCTCCGCGACAGCGATCCCGCCGAGCGTCCTCGGCTCGGCGGTGAAGGCGGTCGGGGTCCCGGCGCTGCTCGAGGCGCAGAAGTACACCGCACCGCTCGGGGTCCTGGCCGCGCACGGCGTCGCGGTGGCCGGCGCCGCGGCGGTGACGCCGACCCAGTGGCAGCACTGGTGGTGGGTGTGCGTCGGCGGCGAGGTCCTCTTCATCCCGCTGGTGCTCCTCATGACCGGACGCTGGTCGCCGCGCCTGGCGAAGCGTGACGAAGAAGAGCACGACCTGGAGGTCCAGCAGGAGCTCGCCAGGCTCGAGGCGCGCCGGGGTGCGCCGGCCGGCACGCCGTGAGGAAGCACCTCGGACGCAGCTCCGGGTTGCTACGGTCACTGACGTGAGACTGCGAAGAGTCGCCCTGAGTGCGGTGGCGGCAGCGTCCCTCCTCGCCGCCACGCTCGCCACGATCGCCGTCGCGCCGGACGCCGGTGCCTCCGGTCGGAAGCTGCCCACGTTCTACGAGGTGCCGAGCCACATCCCGCGCACGCCCGGGACGCTCATGAAGGACCAGCAGGTCTCGGTCCCGGGCGTCGCGGGCACCGTCTACCGGGTGATGTACGTCTCGACCACCCTCAGGACAGAGCCGGTCCCGGTCACCGGGCTCGTGATCGTGCCCAGGGGAAAGGCGCCGGCCGGGGGGTTCCCGGTCGTCGCATGGGGCCACGGCACGAACGGCATGGCGACGCAGTGCGCGCCGTCGCTCCACGTCGCGTCCACAAGCGTGGGTGTCCCCGAGGTGAACGCCCTCCTCGCGCAGGGCTGGGTCGTCACGGCCAGCGACTACCAGGGGGAGGGCACGCCCGGTCCTCTCCCGTACCTGGTGGGGGACATCGCGGCGCGCAACACGATCGACCTCGTCCGGGCGGCGGACCACATGGCCGCAGCCCACGCCAGCCGCCGCTACGTCGTGTGGGGCCACTCCGAGGGCGGGCAGACGGCGATGTTCAGCCTGCACGTCGCGGCCTCCTACGCCCCGACACTCGACCTCGTCGGGGTCGTCGCCGGCGCGCCGCCTTCCCAGTTCGCGCTGATCTACACATTCTTGAAGACGAGCCCCTACCGCTTCTACCTGTTGATGGCGGCGGTCGGGTTCGAGAAGGCCTACGGGTCGAAGAAGGCCCCCATCGACGAGGTCCTCACGAAGACCGGCCGCTCGCTCGTCCGCGACCTGACACGAGGCTGCTTCACATACGTGGAGAAGAAGATCGACAAGTACCCGCTCACGAAGGTCGTGAAGAAGAACCCCTTCGACATCCCCGCGTGGAAGGTCCTCCTCGAGGCGAACGATCCGCAGTACTTCTCCAGTGCGGCCTCGGCGCCGCTGCTCATCATCCAAGGAGGTGCGGACACACAGATCCCGGTCATCTCCACGCAGATCCTCGCCCAGCACCTCTGCTCCGTCCACCAGGACCTCGAGCGCTGGATCTACCCCGGGCTCACACACACCGGCGTCATCACAGTGTCGATCGGCGACATGGTGCGCTGGATCGCGGACCGTTTCGCAGGCGGGGCGAGCCCCGACCCCTACCACCCGGTCGGGATGCCGGGGATCCGGACCACCTCCTGCACCTGACGGCCTGCCCTGGCCGCTGCCCGCTCAGCGGCACCGTCAGCGGCGCACGCAAGCCTCCCGGGAGCCCAGCCCCTCTCGAAGGACGCGGGCACGCTCCGCGAGCACGACGTTGCCCTTCTCCACGAAGCGCTCCCGCGCCGCCTCGAGCGAGCTGCACGCCCCGTTCGTGTCGCCGAGCAGCTGTTGGATCTCCGCCAGGTCGAGCAGGCCCTTGCCCTGAAGGTCGAGCTGGTCGGACGCGCCGATGATGTCCAGCGCGGCGGCCATCTGGTGCAGCCCCCCTTCCCCGTCGCCCCTGCGGGCGAGCAGCTTGCTCCGCACGCAGCGCCAGACGAACTGGGCGCCGACGTCGTCCGCCGACGCGTGCACCTGCGCGAACGTCGTGAGCTCGTCGGCCGCTTCGTCGTCGCCGCGGCGGTAGAGGACGTCGCCGAGGAGCGCGGCCGTCTGGGCGATGAAGTGGTGCTCGCCCATCGCCTCGAGGGACGCCATGTCCTTGCGGAGCTCGACCTCTGCGGCGTCGAGGTCCCCTCCGAGCACCTCGATGTCCGCCGAGTCGAGCGAGGTGAGCGCGGCGCACAGGCGCCAGCCGAACTCTTCCAGCGACGCACGGCTCCGGCTGTAGAGCTCGCGGGCCCGGTCGGCGTTGCCCCGCATCGCCTCGAGGTGGCCGAGGGCGGCCTCGGCGATCGCGGTGGCCTTCCGGTCGCCGTGCGTCCGGGCGATGACGGAATCGCAGATCCTGACTGCCTCGTCGACCGGCGTCGGCCCGAAGACCGCGACCGTGGCGAGGGAACCGAGGAAGCTCCGGGCGAGCACCTCGTCCCCGGCGGCGGTCGCGTGCTCGATCGCTCGCTCCGCGGCCTCCGACCCCTTGCCGTACCTCGAGCCCGCCCAGTGGAGGTAGGCGAGGAGCCGCCACGCACGGGCGAGCCCGTCGTGGTCCCCGTCCGCCTCGAGGCCGGGCAGCATCCGCTGGACGTCGCCCAGGACCCGCTCCGCGCTCTCGGACCCCGTCGTGTAGCGCAGGTACTGCGTCGCGAGCCTCGCCACCCGGGCCAGCGCGGCGTCGCCGAGCACGAGCGCCGAGTCCCGCGCCGCGACGAGGGCGCGGTCGGCGGCCTCGAGCTCGCCGGCCTCGGTGAGCGCCTCCCCGGCGCCGAGGAGGAGCCGCGGCCTTGCCGGGTCGTCCTCGGCGAGCAACCCCGAGGCGCGCCGGAAGAGGTTGGCCGCTGCCGGCATGTCCGCGCGCCCGCGCGCCCGGGCGCCTGCGGCCGCCAGGTGCCCGGCGGCACGCTTTCCCGTGGCCCGCGCGGCATCGGTCAGGGGACCGAGCTCTCCGAGGCTGCGGTAGGACTGCTCCAGGTGGTACCCGATGATCTCTTCGAGCTCTGCGAGGCGCGTCGCGCTGCGCTGCGTGAGCCAGTCCGCGTACCGCTCGTGGAGCCCGGCGCGGTTGCGCTTCAGGAGGCGCTCGTACGCGACGTTGCGCACGAGCACGTGGGCGAACTCGTGGCTCGCCTCCCGGACACCGTCTTCGGCCCCGGGCGCACCGATCTGTCCGCCGCCCCGCTCGGCGGCCGGCCGCCGGCGCACGAAGCGCTTGGTCTCGAGCATCTCCAGCGAGGCCGCGATCACGGAGGGCTCCTCACCTTCGGGGGCCAGGGCGAGGAGGCCGTCGGCGCCGAATTCCATGCCGATCACCGATGCTCTGGTCAGCACCCCGAGCTGCTTGTCGCCGAGGAGGTCGAGGCGGGAGGCCAGCAGGACCGAGATGCTGTCGGGGATGGCGACGCTCTCCGCCGCGCCGACGAGCTCGAGATGACCCCGGTCTGTGCGGAGCACGCCCTGGTCTGCGAGCATCGAGACGATCTGCTCGACGTAGAGCGGGTTCCCCCCCGCCACGGTGGTGATCCTCGCCCGGAGCGTCTCTGGGAGCCGGGCCGCCCCGGTCAGGTTCTCGACCACGACGGCGATGTCGGTCGGGGAGAGCTCGGCGAGCTCGATGCGCCGCCTGCTCCCGCCCGAGCCGCACCAATGCGGCCGCTCGTCGAGGAGCTCGTGACGGGCGGCGCAGAGGAGGAAGATCGGCGCGCCGCTCGAGCTGTCGACGACGTGCTCGATCAGGTCGAGGAAGGTCGGCTCGGCCCAGTGGATGTCGTCGAAGACGACGACGAGAGGCTGGGGCGCGGCGAGGGACTCGAAGAGGGCCCGGGCCGCCCACATCAGCTCGTCCCTTCCGAAGGAGGCCTCCGAACCCATGAGGGACGCGAGCCGTTCGGCCACGTCGGGGCGGTCCGCCCCGACGAGCTCGCCGAGCTTCTCGAGCGCCCGGTCGCCGCCGTCTTCCGGGCCGATCCCGGCGGCCCGCTGGACGGCCTCGACCAGTGGCAGGAACGTCGCCCCGTCGCCGTAGGAGAGGCAGCGGCCCCGGACCACGCGCGCGCCGTCGCCGATCACCCGGAGGATCTCCGCGATGAGCCGTGACTTCCCGAGGCCCGCCTGCGCCACCACGGTGAGGAGCCTGCAGCGGTCCTCGTCGACGCAGCAGTGGAATGTCTCGAGCGCAGCCGCCAGCTCGGCCTCGCGCCCGACCAGCGGCAGGTCGGCACGCCGGGTGATCGCCTCGCCCCCGGTCACGGCCAGGAGCTGGTAGGCGGGGACCGGCTCGGACTTCCCCTTCAGGTCGAGCGGCGGGACGGGGCTGACCTCGACGGCGTCGCGGACGAGCCGGTAGGTGGACTCGCCGATCAGGACCTCGCCCTCGGGCGCCGCCTGCTCGAGCCGCGCCGCGACGTTCACCGTGTCGCCCGTCGCGAGCCGCTGCCCGGTGGACGCGTCCCCGGCGACGACCTCGCCGGTGTTCACCCCGGTCCGGTTCGCGAGCGTCACCCCCCAGGCCGCCGCGAGGCGGTCGTTGACCCCGGCCAGCGCCTCCTTCATCTCCAGGGCCGCGCGGACCGCTCGCAGGGCGTCGTCCTCGTGCATCCGGGGAAGGCCGAAGACGGCCATGATCGCGTCCCCGATGTACTTCTCCACGGTGCCCCCGTGGCGCTCGAGCACGCGCCTCATGGCGGCGAAGTAGACGGCGAGGACCTCGCGCAGCGCCTCGCTGTCGAGCTGCTCGCCGAGCGTGGTCGAGCCCTTCAGGTCGCAGAAGACGATCGTGACCGTCTTGCGGGCCTCGTCGGGCAGCGGTGCGACCTGCAGCGGCGAGCCGCAGAAGCCGCACATCCGGAACTTGTCCGGGTTCTCCTCGTTGCACGACGGGCAGCGCTGCACGTTCCCTTCCCGCGCGCGCCGACGACCGCTACCGGCAGCCGGCGCGGCCGCCAGGGCTGCTACGGCTGCTACGGCTGCTACGGCCTGACGAAGGAGTCGCCGGCCGCCTGGATCGTGAGGATCTCGTCACCGGCGTTGTCCTTGTGGCGTGTGAGGATGCAGGGAGCCCCGACTTTCGTCGAGCAGGTCGGCAGCAGCCCGACGAAGTACGCGACCGACGTGCCCGTCGTCGTTGTCGAGAACGTCTGCGATACGGCTGTGACCCCTGCGGACGTCGTGAACTCTGTGGTCGAGGCGTAGCACGCCTGCCACTGCGAGGCACCCGTCTGGCCCGAGGCCTTCACGATCGTCCTTGTGATCTCGTAGACGATCCTCCATGTCGCTGTCCTGCTCTGGGCTGTCGGCGTCCCTGTCGGCCGGAAGACGTCCGTGGCGGCGGTGTCGGCCACTGTGACCAGGTAGGTGCCGGTGCATCCGGAGGCGAATGTCGGCGTGCCGCCGAACCCGACGCCGACGAAGCCACCCGTCGGGGCCGTCGTCGTCGTCTCGGTCACTGTGATGCGTGTCTTCTTGTTCGTCGTCGTGGAGCCCGCGACGGAACAGTCCGCGGTGCTGCACGGCGCGAGCGCTGTGTAGATGGAGAAGGGGGAGGAGATGGGCGACAGTCCTGTACGCGGGGAGCCCATGAGGCCCGGGCTGGTCGCCTCGAGACGGTAGCCGCTGCCGGCCAGGTCCACGGACAGCGACGGGAACGTGGCGACGCCCCCGGACGCGACGGCGGTCACCGACGATCCGCCGGAGAGCTTCGCACCGGCGGGGTAGAGCGTCACGGTGACCGCGCCGGCGAATGTCGCAGCGAGCGTCCCAGCCGGGGTGTAGACGCCCGCTTCGACCGGGGCACCGGTCGAGTCGAACCCGCTCAGGACCGGTGCTGTGCGAACCGTGGACTTCGGCTCGTTCGTGGGGAGGAATGCCACGAAGCACCCACCTGATGCCGAGGTCACCGTCACTGTGAGCGCTCTCGCTGTATTCTTCGCGAGGGAGAATGTGTTCCCTGTGCCGTTGAAGTCGTTGGACTGCTTGACCTGGATGCCCCAGTGGTAGGACCCGGTGGCGCACGGGGCGGTCGCGTCCACCGTGAAGCTCGTTGTTCCACCCGGTGGGAGTGTCACTGTCGTGACGAGCACGTGTGTCGCCGTGACGCTCACGATCCCCCGCGACGCGCCCGCGCGCGTGATGGTGAAGCCTGCCGGCCTCGTCACCTCGAGCGAGCCGAGCTGCTGGGTGGAGGCGTCGTTCGTGACGGTGAAGGCGAACGGGGTGGTCGACCCGGGAGCCGCTGTGTGCGGAGAGATCGACAGCCCGAAGCACTTTGTCGCGGACGAGCTGCAGCCCTTCCCCGTCGACCCGCCTGCGGTTCCCGCGAGGCCGGCAGCGCCGGTCGCAGCCAGCGCGACGACCGCGAGGAGGCTCCTCCGCGCTCTCTTGCCCCCTGTCGTACGCCGGCGACCTGGTCTCCCGCGATCGTGCGGCGACACCCAGGACCGATTGGAACGCTTCTCCACCTGCTCACCCCTCACGTCGGGTCCCCGCCACGGGAACGCTCAAGTGTTCGGGCACCCTAACCACACAGAAACCCCCGTGTCAACGGATCGGCGCTGCTCGATCGAGAGGCCAGCGTCGATCGAGCGGAGCCGAGGGTGGTGCTCGTGATCAGCCGGTGCTCGTGCGGGAGCGAGCAAGCCGACGAACGCGAAGCGGACGGCGCATGCGCCGGAGACGACGGCACGACACCACCAGGAGGTGGGTGCGCTGACACCCGGGCTGTGATCTCCGTGCTGAAGTCTGCGCGCAAGGACCCGTGGCCGAGGGTGCCGGATTCTTCGACGTGGAACGTGAAGACCTGGGGACCCAACGTCGGGTAGAGGGCGGCCGGTCCCGACGACGGTGTGCCGCCGCCGGTGATCGCCAAGGGTGGCGAGAGGAGATCTTGAACCACCACTGGACCGGCGGCGCACCGAACGGGCCGCCGGAAGTCACGAACCGGCGCGTCGCAAGGCGGACGCGCCGGCCGAGGCTGCACGCGGTTCTCGAGCTACCGGCTCGGGGTCCTCCTCTACGCCGGCGGCGTGACGTGGCCGAGATCGATTCTGGCGCCGCGGATCACGACGTCATCCCGTCCCCACTGGTTCGGGACGAGCCGGAATGCGCGCGATCCCAATCCCGCAGGAAGGAAACTTCCCGAGTGGGGAGGGTGCCGGCGAAACGGGAGAGCTGCGCTACTCGTCCTCGACCCCGAGGAATGAGTCAGTACGGCCCTGCTGCGGGCGATTCCACGAACCCGCTGCTCATGCGGCGTGCCTGTGCACCGCGTACGCGGCTTCCTGCGCAGCCGCGCCAGCGCTCATGACAGACAGCCCCGAGAAACTTGATCTCCGGGGTTGTGCCCGCCAGCTTCGTCGTCCCACTACCGCGCTTCGGTGACCTCGTCCCGGCTGAAGCGCTGACGAGCCGCTTGGCGGGAGACCCCGAGAGCGACGGCGATGTGGTTCCAAGACCTCCCGTGCGCCCGCGCCGCCTCGACGGCCTCCCGCAAACGGGCCTCGTCCCGGCGAGTTGCCTCGGCCGCCGTCGCCACCGCCCGGAGGTCGCTCAGGTCGTCCGGGTGGGTGACCTCGGGGTCCAGATTCTCGGCCAGCAGGCGGTATCGCTCAGCAGCTCGTTCGATCTGTTCGTCGGTGTGCTTCATGTCCATCGCCTCGTCATCGGAGGAAGTCGACATCTTCGCCGTGAAACGCCTGCTCAGCCACTCGAAACTCGCGACCACCGAGCGATGCCTCCATCTCGTCGACGACGATCCCGCGGCCGCAGTGGATCGGGCGTTCCCTGAGGTGTCAGGACGAGCGTCGCCGGCACTCGCGACGTGACGAGACTCATGAGAAGACTCGCGCGTTGCACGGCCTGCGGGGTGACAGTTCTGACCGCGTCGACGGGCGTCCGCGCGTTGGTTGCCTGCACGCGCGCATGCAGGAGGCGTTCTGCCGCCGTCAGCTCATGCAGGACACCATGGCTACCGTCGTCGGCACTCAGGCTCCCGCCACGTCGTGACCCTCGGCCACGATCGCCGCGCCATCTTCACCCGTCGATCCCACGAGGCCTCGTGTGCGAAGCACGTCGTCCACCTCGTGCAAGAGCGTCTCCAAGAAGGCACGGTC
>JAJZMD010000175.1 GCA_021803085.1 Actinomycetes bacterium | reverse complement strand
GGTCGACATCGCCCGCCGCATGGCTGAGACCATCTGGCACATGTTGACCACGGAGCAGCCCTTCGCCCCGGCAGGCGCCGCCCAAGTTCTGTGACTCGTGACGGTCCTTATTCGAATTGCACCGCCCGAGCGAGCGTCCCATCGACCTGATCCTGGCCACGACCAAAGCAAGAGAGCGTTGAGCCACACCTGCGGCCATGACACGGGAGACCGCAACCAAGGACCGCAGCGAGGCTGCGTTCCCGATCCCATGATCCGCGACTCGCCACCCCCGGCCACGCCGACGTCAAGGGCCCGTTGGGTCCCTACGGGACGGGCTCCTCCCGTCGCCCTTCACGTCGGCTTGGTGACAGCAAGCCGACCTGGCGCCATTCCGCGAGCCTTGACAACCGGCCCTCTTCATGGAGAACGAGCCTGACGAGCGAGAACGCCTGGGCGCCGTGAACGCACGGATCCGCCAGCGGGTCGTCAAACGCGGATGACCTGGACTCCCGGGATTGCGTCGTAGTCGTCGTCCTGGGTGACGACGGGGATCTGCTCGACGATGGCCGTTGCAGCCACGAGGGCGTCAAGGATGGGCACCCGGTGTCCGCCGGTGCGCAGGGCGGCGACGATCCGAGCGAATTCGCGCGCCACCTCGACATCGACGGGCAGAGGGTCCCACGTCGACTCGACCGCGGAAAGTGTGGCAAGGCGGGCCGGCCGATCCGCGTCGTTCGCCATGAGGACTCCAGCGGTCAACTCGGCCACCGTGATGACAGACACCTCCGTCTCGGTCACACCGTCCATAGAGCCAAGAGGCCGACCCGATTCCGTCGCCACGAAGAACGACGTGTCCAGTAATGCCTTCATACGTCGTCGGTCGTGTCGGGGATGGCGCGGTGGACATCGTCGGGAAGCCCTCGATCGGCCGCGTGTCGGGACGCGACCGCGAGCGCTTCGCCCACCGGCACGGCTCGGCGTCGGCGCAGCGGCACGATCTCGGCGACGGGGCGTCGGTCCACCGTGACCGTCAGCCGCTCGCCACCCTCCACCCGCCGGAGCACTTCGCTGACCGTGTTTCGTAGATCTCGGACCGAGATCGATCTGGTCATGGAGTCGTTGTAGCACACGTAGACACATGTGGTCTGGTTCTGGTGGGGGTGAGCGGAAAGCACACGAACCGCTTCGTGGTCGTGGAGGCTGCCGCCCGCGCGCTCGGGCGGCCGACGGCGTGAGGCTGGTCGCAACCCGGGCCGGTAACCCCGACCACTGAGATCGTGTTCGTCGTGGAGGAGGCTCCCGAGGGTGGCTACATCGCTCGTGCTCGCGGCGAGGCGACCACCACCGAGGCTGACGATCTTGACGCGCTCCGAGCGATGGTGCGCGAGGCGGTTGTCTGTCATTTCGACGAGGGCGAGCGGGCACGACTCGTGCGGCTGCACCTCGTGCGCGACGAGCTGATCGCCGTGTGATGCTGCCTCGTGACCTCACCGGATGCGACCTATCGACGTTGCTCGGGCGGCACTTCGCGTACGGTGGCGTCCATCCCGTGGTGTAAAGGTCAGCGGGGTTGCGGCAGGGACCGCCGTTGGTGATCAGAGCGTGGTGGATCACCGTAAGGAGCACCACCACGGGGCCTCGGGCGCTGCAGCTGTGTCGCGGCCAGTGTGATCCGGGAGCGTTCTTCGACGGCAGGGCATGCACATGGCGTCGGTCGTTCCGGTAGCTGCTCCTGGCATCGAGCGCACCTCGACGGTGGTCGCGCAGGGCGACTCGACGGTGTGTCCGGCGGAGGAGTGGCTCGAAGCGCAGCGAAGCGACTGGTCTCCGAACAACGAGCGTACGCGACAGCACTCGCGCAGTGGTGGCGTTTCCTCGAGTATCGCGAGGGGTCGTGGGGCGAGGTCGGCCCGGCGAGCTTTGGTGCCTTCCTCGCCTGGCAGCGAACCGGTCGCCACGCTGATGCGGGCATCGGTGTCGAGAGAGGGTTTCCCGTGACAACCACACCCTGTCACCGGGGGGCAGCCCCTCGTCAGGCCGTTCGAATGCGAGTGTCGACGGCTGAGCACCAAGTTTGCGACGGTAGGTCTCTATTCGAACCGCTCGTCACGAGCGGGAAAGCCGAACCGGTCGCACCTCACACACCGATGATCTCGATCAGTCTCCCGAGGCCATCGAAGTCGTTTGGGTTCCGCGTGTAGAGCGGCAGCCCGTTGGCGTGCGCCGTGGCAGCGATGAGCAGGTCGGCAACTCGGCGACGGTGCGAACGACCGACCGCCAAGACCGCGGCGAGGACCTGACCGTAGCTGCGGGCAGCGGGCGCATCGAAGGCAATGGCGTCGAAGGTCGCCTCCACTTGCTGCAGGCGAGCTTGTCGACGCGCCCGTTCGTCACCGGTGGAGGCGAGATGCGGACCGGCGGTCAGTTCGGCGAGGGTGATCGCACAGATCGCGGCCTCGTCAGGGAGCGCCGTCGCGACGGCTGGGTCATCCCAATCGATGACCACGGACGTGTCGAGCAGGCCGACGGACATCTACAGACTCTGATCAGCCATGCGATCGAGGTCGGCTCTGAACTCACTGAGGTCGACATGGGGCCCGCCAGCTCCGAGGGCAACGAGGTCTGCCCTCGCGACGAATTTCCGTCGGGGCGGCGCAATCGGACGGAGCTCGGCGACCGGAATGCCATTGCGCGTCACGACGAAGGTTTCCCCGGCGGCGACCGCGTCGATCACCTTGGCGTTGTCGTTGCGCAGCTCCCGCTGTGCGATGGTCTGGGTCACGAATACGATTGTAGCACTTGGTGCTACAGACCGCTACAGGACAGCCCCGCGAGTGGGCGGAATCGTTGTCACATGGGAAGCGGGATCGCACCGGTCACGGAAGACTCGGAGAGGGAACGGCAACGCATCAATCAGGGAGAACTTTGGTCAGGAAGGCGGGATTCGAACCCGCGACCTCAGCGTCCCGAACGCTCCTGACAACACGTTGACGACCAGCCACGAAGAACGAATCTACGCCCTGACCTGCTCCGTCGTCATCCGTTGACTCACGTCACCAGGTGTCGTTGAGCGTTGTTCGCGACCTCGATGGGGAAGCAGTGGGGGATCTGGAGAGCTCTTACTCACGGCTGCGTCATCCCCTCCGATGCGGGCCCGGATGGCCGGCGCGCCGAACACACGCCGCCTTGGCGCGCGGCATGATCGCCCCACACCTGTCCTCCAGCCGGGCCTCGAGGATCTTCCGTTCGTCGAAGTCCCCGCTACCTCGTGCTCGCTTCAGCGCCGCACGCAAGGCGCGCATCGGATCAGGCCCGGCGGCTCCCCAGCCGTCCGCCATGGCGGCCTCGACCTCGTCCTTCGCCAGCAACGACGCCGTCTCGTCGTCGAGGAGGCCGGCAGCCACAGCAGCCCGCCGAAGCCCCTCGGGCGCTGGCGCCGGCCGGTAGTCCCAGCCCTCGAGGCCGACCGACGCGACGGCCACGTCGAGGAGCCCGAGGGCTTCCCACAGCTGGGTCACCTCGTCGTCGGTGAGCAACCCGCTGTTGGCGATGCCGACGGCCATGTCGTAGATCTCCGAATCCCGACGTGGGCCGAGGCAGAGCGCCTCGATGAGGCCGACGCCGGACGTCACGGAGGCCTTGTAGACGACGCGGTGAGCACCGCCCAAGACGTCGAGGGTGTTCCAACCAGGGAACGGGGCGTGCAACGGGTGCTTGCCAGCGGGCACCTCGCACAGCCTGACGGTCTCGGCGAGCACGTCGATCCGCTCAGGCGCACCGAGGTCTTCGAGCTGCTCGATCAGTATGTCCGAGAACACGACCTCGGCTTGGTCGCCGGGGAGGCGACCGCCTCGCCTCACTGCCGGAGCTCGGTGACCCTCGCCCGCACCTTTTCGACGTCGACACCCAGCTTGTCGCAGAGCTGACCGAGGTCGAGCTTGCCGGACCGAGCAAGCGCCAGGTCGGCCGCGGCCTCCACGACCGAGCGACTGGCCTCCCGGACCAGCCGCAGGTCCTCGTCGAGCCGCTCCGCGGAGTCGACGACGGCGACGGGACGGCCATGGCTTGTGAGCACGACTCGACGGGTCTCCGCTTCGGCCGCGACGTTCGAGATCCCCTTGCGAGCCGCCACCGTGATGGGCATACGCAGCGTCGTCATGCTGCAAGACTACACAGGCCTATGCAGTTCTGTACCACTACGTGATCTGCCTTGAGCATGCTCGCTTTGGGCGCGTGTCGATTCCTAGGTCGCCGAGCTCGTCCTGGAGCAAAGCCACGAGCCCCGAAGCAGGGGACGGTGGTCCACGTCAGCTGCGGCCTTCGCCGGCCGCGATCCAATCGTGTCGGGCGCTCGACAGAATGACCCCGATGCCGCGCCGTCGCCTCCTCGTCGTGGCAGCGGTCCTGCTCGCCGCCGCGTCCACAGCCGGCGGGCTCGTCGCTTCTGCTGCCAGCGGTGCGCCGCGATCTCCGGCAGCGGCGGTTCGGCCGAGGAAGGCACCGACGGCCTCCACGCTCGTCTGGCGGGCGCACGAGCTGGGCCCGGCGTCGCTGAGCGCCGTGGCATGCGCCGGCGCCACGCGCTGCTTCGCCTTCGGGCTCGGCGGCGCCTTCTTGACGAGCGACGACGGCGGCCGGAGCTGGACCGCCTCGAGGCTCGCGCTGGCGGCTCGGCTGACCGTGCTCGCAACGACCTGTCCGACGGCCACCGAGTGCGTGGCCGTCGCCGACCGGGCGACGTCCGACTCGAGCCACGCCACACCACAGGGCGTTGCGCTCGTATCGCACGACGCCGGTGGCTCCTGGCAGGTGGCGACGGTGCGTGGCCCCGCCGTCTCGTTCCTCGGCGGCTTGTCGTGTCCGGGCCCGGCCACCTGTGCAGCCACATCAGCCGACCCCGGCGCCACGCGGCCGAGCGGCTTCCTGCTCGAGAGCACCGACGGCGGGGCGTCCTGGACGTTTCGCCGCCAAGGTCCGACCGGTGGGCTCCGGGGCGCCCTCGCCTGCCAGAGCCCGCTGCGCTGTGTCGCCGCCGGCGGCTCGGCCGGGATCGTCACGACCAGCGACGGCGGCCGGCGGTGGACGTCCGGCCGGCTTCCAATCGGCGGCGGCGGGCTGCCCGGGGTGGTGGCGCTCGCCTGCCTGAGCGACGCCGCCTGCGTGGCAGGCGGTGTCGCTCCCCATCCGGGCTACCCGGTGCTCTTGAGCTCGCGAGACGGGGGCGCCGACTGGCGGATCGCCTCGATGTCGGTCACCGGCTCCCGCCAACTGCTCGGAGACCTCGGCGGAGGCAGCTACACAGCCGTCAGCTGCTCGGGCTCGAGGTGCGCGGCCGTAGGCGACACGATCCCGGAGGTGGGTCTGGTCGCCGAGAGCACCGACGGCGGGCGGACCTGGACCGAGCGGGCGCTCGGGCCAGGCGGATCCTTCGCCGCGCTCGCCTGTCGGCCAGCAATCGCATGCCTGGCAGCGGGCACCACGGCAAACGGGGCGGCCACCCTCGCCGTGCTCGGCACAAAGGGGTGGTCGGAGCCCTACGTCGGGCTGGGGACCGACTGGTCGGCGCTCTCGTGCCCGACGAGCCTCGAATGCGTCGCGGCGGGCGCCGAGGGCCCCGTGCCTGTCGGCGCAGCGGCCATGGTGACCCTCGACGGCGGCGCCCACTGGTCGCCGGCGCGCCTGCCGGCCGGGCTGCTGGGGATCACGGCACTCGCCTGCCCGACGACGACCCGCTGCGTGGCGCTCGCCGACGTGGCGGCGAGCCGGCAGCTGCAACAGGACGGGAACGCCTCGGTCACAGCCGTGCTGGCGAGCACCGACGGCGGGGTCGGCTGGGGCCGCGTACCGCTCGCCGGCGGCCCGGCGCTCCTCGACGCCCTGAGCTGTCCGACGACGTCGGTCTGCGTGGCCGTCGGTGCCACGCCGCAGCGCCCCGGGGGCAGCCGGGTGGACGTCGCCCTTCGAACGACCGACGGCGGGGCGCGCTGGCGCACGGTGGCGGTCCCGTCCTTCCCGCCCGCGCCGGCACCGGGCACGTCCGGCTCGGAGATCCTCGGAGGCGGGCTGACAAGCGTCTCGTGCTTCTCGGCACGGTCCTGCCTCGCCGGCGGCCCGGCCGGCGTGCTGTCCACGACCGACGGCGTGCACTGGCGGGTCGTCGAGCAGACGCCCGGACCGACCAGTGGCGGCGTCGTCTCGGGGGGCATCCTGTTCGGCGAGCTCCAGCTCCTCGCCTGCGCCGACCGGGACCGCTGCCTCGGTGCCTTCAGCACGCCGAGCGGGGAGGACCTGCGCCGCAGCATCGACGGCGGCCGGACGTGGCACACCGTCGCCAGCGGCCCGCTTGACCTCACGGCGATCTCCTGCCCGTCGCCCGGGGTCTGCTTCGCCGCCGGCTCGGGGCACCATGGGGCGCTCGTGCTCGAGAGCATGGACGGCGGCCGGACGTTCGAGGCCGCTCCGCTCCCCGCTCTCTCGAGCGCGCCTTTGCCGGCCATCGCCGCCACGAGCTACACGGCCCTCGGCTGCGCCGGGGCGACCGCCTGCATGGCGCTCGGGGCCGGCGCTGTCGGCGAGGTGGCGGTCGCCACCTCCGGCCGACCCCGGGCACAAGAGCCGAGGTAGCGTCACGCCTGGTGGGGATCTACGCCAATGCCTTCATGCTCGAGCCGGGGCGCTGCTTTCGCTTCGTCGAGAACGACGACGCCCGCGGCCAGCCGGTGTCGTGCCCCAACCCGGTCACGGCCCGTGGTCGGTGGCGCGACGACGGCGGCAAGCTCCGCCTGGTCGAGGCCTGCGCGAGCACAGCGCCGAGCTCGAGCTCCCGCGGCCTGCCAGAAAGGGACCAGCGGGCGGGATGATCGCGCGGGGACTCGCGCCACGGAGACCTGGTCGATGAGCGGCAAGGAGGTGGTGATCCTCGGGGCTGGCTTCTCCCGCGCCGCGAGCGGGCGCATGCCTCTCGTGACGGAGCTCGGCAAGGACGTCCTGAAGCTGCTGCGGGCAGACGGCGACCGAAGCGAACACCTGCCGGTACTGCTCAACCAGCTCGAGCCAACCCTCGCGGATGGTGCCGCTGCGTCGCCCGCTTTCGAGGTGTGGCTCGCGCGCCTCGCGGAGGACCAGCCCGATGTCCCGCAGCAGGAGAACCTCGAGCGACGAGCGCTGTTCTCCCGCGTGAGCGAGGTCCTGTGAGAGGTGGTGGCCGGGCGACAAGAGGACGCCCTCGTCTCTGGGCAGGGAACGGACCGTTGCAGGCGAGTGCGCAATAGCGATCGCACTCACGCTGCACCCCTTCTCGGGGTTCCCTTGCAGGTTCTGGCCTCACCGGGGCGGCCTTTTGAGATGGCAAAGCTCTTCCGCGTTCTCCTCGGCCACCAGAGGCTCTGGCGTCGGAGCCGAGTCCCCCACCGCTGGTGGTGGGACTGGCGGGCTTCGGGGCCGTGGCTCCAACTGAGCCACGACTGGCAGTATCTGGCCAGTCACGGAGGTTCTTTGCTGCGTTGATGCCCCGGTCGGCGAGCTCGCCCGTGCGTGCACAGACGAGCTGGTCGGCCGGCTTCTTCGGTTCCATCAGGTGGCACCCACCCCCGTGATGGAGTTTGGAGGTGGCCAGCCAACGGTCGGCGACCGTCAGCGTGCTTCCTCTCCACGCCATCTTGTCGGTGAGCTGTGGCCTGATCTGGCCGAGGCCAGCATCGGACACCGAACGCCGGAATGCCCGGCGTCCCATGCTCCTTCTCATCGCAGCGAGGTCGAGTTCTTCGATGACCACCTCGCTTTAGGTGTCCGCCAGCATCGTGGTGAGCTGGCGGGTTGCCTGCTCGCGCCGGTGGGCGCGCCATGGTCGAGCGATGCGAGCTTGGCTTTCGCCGCATCATGTCCTCTTGACCCGGGGATGCGCCTGATCTGTTGGCGTCCTCTCCGGCGCCGCTGTTGAGCGTCGCAGGGAGAGGGGCGGGGTTGGGGACTTGGGTGATGGTGCCGGAGTCTCGGCGACGCTGGCAAGCACCCGAAGTCCGGGCTCGACACCCGCCCGGCCGCCCTTGGTCGGGGCCGGGTAGGGGTGGGCTTCGACGATGCAGGAGAACGAGACGAACCACCGCCCCCACCGCTCGGACAAAGTGGTGTTCAAGATGCGGGCCCTGCCCGCACGCACCAGGCGCTCCAGGCGGCGGGTGCTCTCCTTTGAACGAAGGGCTCCCAGCACCGGCAAGGTGATGGTCCGCCGGTCGGGTTCCAGCCGCATGAGCGCGGTGGAGAACCGCACCCTGGCGTGGTCTTTGTGGCGTGACTTGAACTTGGGGAACCCGGCAACCTTCCCTTTTCCCTTGGCCGTCTTGGAGTCGGAGAAGTTCTTGAGGGCGGTGCACAGGTCGGCAATGCCGGTCGAGTATGCCTCCTTGGAGTTCTCCTTCCACCACGGGGCGATGGCGTGCTTCTCGGCGTTGAACCGCTTGGGCAGGGCTAGAGGTTCCACGGCACCGATACGTGGGAAGAGTCGACCTTCTTCGCGTCCATGTCCGCCTTCACCCGGGCCAGCGTCCAGTTGAAGGCGAAGCGGCGGGCGCCGAACTGCGAGCGGACCTTGGATGCGGCATCGGGGTCGTTGGGCCACGCGACCTCGAAGACGAAGCCTTTCGCCACGACGCAACGATGCGCGACCTCTGCCCAGGGAGACGCCGACGAGCGAGATGGGCCCGTCGTGTCGAGCGCCAGCTGACAGGACGCTCCGCAGGATGTGTGGCCGGGGCTCAGGCCCTTTCGAGATGGCGGGGATCCAAAGGGCCGTCTTCGGCGTACGCGATTAGACGATCAGACTGGTGCCGGGAGAGTTGAACCACGAGGGTCCCGTCGACCCCAGCAGACTCGGCAGAGGCACCAAGTGGGTCCGAGCGACCCGGTCGTTGCTTGCGCCGCCCACCCCTTGGCCTAGAGCGCTCGGCCCTGTGCGGTGCCATCCCCGCGATCTCGATCGCCTTGGGGCGCTTCAGGGCCGTCGACCGCGGCGGGGCGTTGGCGGCGGTAAGCGAGTTGGCTGGCGCGCCGGTTGGGGTGTGGGATCTGTGCAACGGGCTCACGTCTCCAGATTGCCCTGAGCGATCAGCTTGCGTACCTCACGCAAAATCTCTGCATCGCTGGCGCTCGGGAACTGATCGCTGAGCCACGCCCCGGCAAGTTCGCCGCGGACGCGTCGTAACGAGCCATCGGACTGGTACGCGAGCCGCCGGA
>JAJZMD010000224.1 GCA_021803085.1 Actinomycetes bacterium | reverse complement strand
GGTGGTCGTCGACCCGAAGAAGGCCGCGAACGCGCTTGCTTGGGCGGTGAAGGAGATGGAGCGCCGTTACGACGTCCTCGCCGAGCACGGGATGCGCGACATCGCCGGCTACAACGACGCGCTCGCCCGCGGCGAGCTCGGCCCGGCGGGTGGACCGTCGGACTCGGCCCGGGTGGCCGCGATCGCCGCACGTGCCCGCGCGGGTGCGCCCGGGGCGCACGGCGCGCCCGGTACGCCCGGTGAAGCGGGTGGCGGCGTTGAGCCCGACCGCCGCGACGGCACCGGCGAGCACGGCGATCGCGGCCCCGCCGACCCCGGCGGTGGCGCCGACCCCACCGTCGCCCGAGGCTTCGACGACGGCGAGGGTGCGTCGCGGGGTCCCGAGCGGCTCCCGTTCGTCCTCGTCGTCGTCGACGAGCTGAACGACCTCATGATGGTGGCAGCCCGCGACGTCGAGGACTCCGTGTGCCGGATCGCGCAGATGGCGCGTGCCGTGGGGATCCACCTCGTGCTCGCCACCCAGCGGCCGTCGGTCGACGTGATCACCGGTGTGATCAAGGCGAACGTCCCGAGCCGGATGGCCTTCTCGGTCTCCTCGCTCGCCGACAGCCGGGTCATCCTCGACCAGCCCGGCGCAGAGCGGCTCATCGGCAAGGGCGACATGCTGCTCCTGACGGCCTCGTCGAGCGTCGCCCGGCGTCTCCAGGCTCCCTGGGTGTCCGAGGAGGAGGTGCGGGCGGTGGTCGCCCACTGGCGCCGCCAGGGGCGTGTGACCGAGCCCGTCGTGGGCATCCAGGGGGTGGACGACGGCCCCACGAATTCCGGACTCTCCGGAGAAGACGACGACGAGCTGCTCGAGGCAGCCTTGGAGCTCGTCGTCCGCAGCCAGCTCGGCTCCACGTCCATGCTGCAGCGCAAGCTCCGAGTCGGGTTCGCACGTGCGGGCCGGCTCATGGACCTGTTGGAACTCCGGGGTGTGGTCGGACCGTCGGAGGGATCCAAGGCCCGGGCGGTGCTGATGACGCCCGAGGAACTGGACGCACGCCCTCGATAGCCTGATCGTTCGTGACCTTGGCACCACCGTCGAGCGCGCATCCGCGCGGGCCGCTGCCAGACCGGAGCAAGCCGGACGGGTCCTCGCGTGGTCGGGTCGCCGCTCCGCCCGCGCGGGCCTGGGGGGCGTCGGTCGGCGAGCGCCGGCGGTCGCCGTCGGCTCGGCGGTGGACCCCGCGTCGCCGGCTCCGCCTCGCCCGGACCCTGTCGGGGTTGGTCGTGCTCGTGCTGCTGATCGTGTGGCTCGCCGGCTCGGGCAGCGGGGTGGCCGGGCTCCCGAAGCCGATCGTTCGGGTGACCCTTGCGCCCGTCGCGATCGTGGGTGACCCCGCCGGGGCGCAGGGCGCCGGGTCGCAGGGCGCCGGAGCGGCGCCTGCCGGCGCGTCGACTCCCCCGGGCTACAAGTGGCCGTCGACCGGCGAGGCCGCTGTCGCCGTGCCGGAAGTCGGCTACCGGGCGCAGTCCGGCGCTGAGCGCCCCGTCCCCGTCGCGAGCATGACGAAGATCATGACCGCGTACGTGGTGCTCGGGGACCATCCCCTCGCGCTCGGCCAGCAAGGGCCGCGGGTGAGGATCACGGCCGCGGACGCGTCGCAGTTCGGGGTGGACACGGTGACCAACCAGTCCAACGTCGCCGTGAAGGCCGGCGAGGTCCTCACCGAGCGCCAGATGCTCGAGGGGCTCCTCGTCCACTCGGCGAACGACCTGGCGTACGCGCTCGCCGTCTGGGACGCAGGCGGCATCGGCGCGTTCGTCGCCAAGATGAACGAGACGGCGAAGAGGCTCGGGATGCGTCACTCGCACTTCGCGGATGCGAGCGGCTACTCGCCGTCGTCGCGATCGACTGCCGCGGATCTGCTGCGGGTCGCGGCGGCCGCGATGTCCGACCCGGTCTTCTCGCAGATCGTGTCGATGACCTCGGTCACCCTGCCCGTCGCGGGGACCGTCCAGTCGTACACGCCGCTGGTCGGGACGACAGGGGTGATCGGGGTGAAGTCCGGGTTCACCACAGCTGCCGGGGGCGGAGACGTGCTCGCCTACCGGACCTCGGTGGGCGGCCATGACTTCCTCGCGCTTGCAGCCGTCACCTCTCTGCGGACATGGACAGTGCTCGGGGTCGCAGGCAAGTCCGCCCTCGCGCTCGCCAAAGCGGCCGCCTCGCGCGTGGAGGCTGTGACGATCGCCAGGCGGGGCACCGTCGTCGCGCAGGTCCGGGCTGGCGGCCGGACGATCCCGCTTTCGACGTCGGCTGCGGCCAGCCTGCTCGCCCTGAGCGGATCGCGGGTCCGTCAGGTGGTCCATCTCCGCGCGCCTCTCGTGGGGACGAGGAAGGGCACCCGGCTGGGCGCCGTGGTGTTCGTGCTCGCGGGCGAGCGCGTCACGGTGCCCGTGCGCGCCGCCGCGCGCATCTTCTGACGTCCGTGCGAGCGCGTGCGCCCGCGTCGGCGGCCAACCTCGGGCCGGGTCTGGACGTCCTCGCCCTCGCGCTCGACCTCTACGTCGAGGTCGAGGTCGAGCCCGCCGAACATCTGTCGGTCACGAGCGACGGCGAGGGCGCGGACCTTCCGACGGACGCCCGCCACCTCGCTGCTCGCGTGGCGTCCGCCGTCTCCGGCCACGACAGGCTCGCGATCCACGTCCGGTCCGAGGTGCCCGTCGCGCGCGGGCTCGGGTCCTCGGCCGCGATCGCGCTCGCCGCAGCCGCGGCGGCCGGTGCGGACGACCCGCTCGCGGTCGCCGCGCGCGAGGACGGGCACGCGGACAACGCGGGGGCCGCGTTCGCCGGCGGGCTCGTCGCGGTCAACGCGCTCGAGCGCGGCTGGAGAGTGTCGCCACTGCCGCTCGACATCGGGCTCGCGTTCGTCGCCCTCGTCCCGGATCGGCCGCTCGAGACGGCCCGGGCGCGCGCGGCGTTGCCGGCAGAGGTGCCGCGCGCGGACGCCGTCTTCAACCTCGGCCGTCTCGCGTTGCTCCTCGAGGGGCTCGGCGACCGGCGCAGGCTCGTCCCTCAGGCGACCGGAGACCGGCTGCACCAGGGACCCAGGACGCTGCTCTTCGCCGAAGCTCCGGGGCTCCTCGCCGCGCTCGAGGCGGCCGGCGCGCTGGCGGCGTGCTGGTCCGGGGCAGGACCGACGCTGCTCGGGATCTGCGACGAGCGCGAGTCCAAGGCGGTGGCGGGCGCAGGGCGCGCCGCACTGGCCGATGCCGGCGTCGCCGGGCGCGTCCTCGAGCTGCACGCCGACGTCGAGGGGCTCGTCGTGGGGGAGGACGCGCGGCTGCCCGCGCGCCGCGGCGGGGCGCGCCGGGGCCCGGCGTAGACTCCGGCAGTGGGCCGCAAGTTCCTCGTCCGCACCTTCGGGTGCCAGATGAACGAGCACGACTCCGAGCGCCTTGCGGGGCTGCTCAGCGCAGAAGGGATGGAGCCGGCAGAGGGCCTCGACGACGCGGACGTCGTCGTCTTCAACACCTGCTGCATCCGCGAGAACGCCGACAACAGGCTCTACGGCCAGCTCGGCCAGCTGAAGTCGCTGCGCCAGCGCCGCCCGGATCTCCAGATCGCCGTGGGCGGCTGCCTCGCCCAGAAGGACCGCGAGCTCGTCCGGCGCAAGGCGCCCCACGTCGACCTCGTGTTCGGCACCCACAACCTCACCCGCGCGCCCGAGCTCCTGCGGCGCGCGGCGAGGGAGGGGCCGGTCGTCGAGGTGCTCGACGCACCCGACTCCGCGCTTTCCGACCACGCGCCGGCGATCTCGGCGGTGCGTGAGCTGCCGTACGCGGCGTGGGTCACCATCCAGACCGGTTGCGACAATTCGTGCGCCTTCTGCATCGTGCCCGCCGTGCGCGGTCCCGAGGTGAGCAGGCCGGTCGCCGACCTCGTCGGCGAGGTCCGCTCGCTCGTCCGCCGCGGCGTGGTGGAGGTCACGCTGCTCGGCCAGAACGTGAACTCCTACGGGCGCGACCTGACGAAGCGGCGGCCGCTCTTCGCCGAGCTGCTCCGGGAGATCGGGGCGGTGGAGGGCGTGCGCAGGATCCGGTTCACGAGCCCGCACCCGAAGGACCTGCGCCCCGAGACCATCGCCGCCATGGCCGAGGTCGGCGCCGTCTGCGAGCAGCTCCACCTCCCGCTGCAGGCCGGCAGCGACCGCGTCCTCGCGGCGATGCGCCGCGGCTACACGGCGGAGCGCTACCTCTCCCGCCTGGCTGCAGCCCGCGCTGCCGTGGACGACCTCGCGGTGACCACGGACCTCATCGTCGGGTTCCCCGGCGAGACGGAGGAGGACTTCGCCGAGACGCTGGCGGTCGTGGCCGACGCAGAGTTCGACAGCGCCTACACCTTCATCTTCTCTGCGAGGCCGGGGACGCGCGCTGCGGCCATGCAAGATGCGTTCGTCCCGGCCGACGTGGTGGCGGACCGGTTCGAGCGTTTGCTGCAGGTCGTCGAGCGCTCCGCGCTCCGTCGCAACCAGGCACGCGTGGGACGGACCGAGGAAGTGCTCGTGGAGGGACCGAGCCGCCGAGACCCCGCCGTGCTCACCGGGCGGACGCGCCAGGGCAAGCTCGTGCACTTCGCACCCTGGGAGGGGGGCGGGCCCGCCCCGGGCGCCTTCTGCGACGTCGAAGTGACCAGGGCGGCACCGCACCACCTCGCCGGGGAGCTCGTGCGGATGACGGCGGCTCCCGCCCGGCGTCGCCTGATCCCGGTGACCGTCGCTTGAGGCCTGCCGCGGTCGCCCTGGTCGGGACCACCGCGTCGGGCAAGTCGTCGCTCGCCATGTCGGTGGCGTCGCGCCTGGCGGATGTCGAGCTCGTGTGCGTCGACTCCATGACCGTCTATCGCGGCATGGACATCGGCACCGCCAAGCCCTCGGCAGCGGAGCGCGCCGCCGTGCCCCACCACCTGCTCGATCTCGTCGACCCCACAGCCGAGTTCACCGTGCGCGACTTCCAAAGGGAGGCGCGGCGGGCCCGGGCCGACATCGCACGTCGGGGCCGGCGCGCCCTGTTCGTGGGCGGCACGGGGCTCTACCTGCGAGCGGTGGTGGACGAGCTCGACATCCCGCCGCGCTTCCCGGCCGTGGCAGCGGCACTCGAAGACGAGGCGCTGCGTCCCGGCGGCGTGCAGGCGCTCCATGCACGCCTCGCCGCGCTCGACCCGCTCGCGGCGTCGCGCACGACCGAGAAGAACCTCCGTCGCGTCGTGCGCGCGCTCGAGGTCACCATCGGCTCCGGACGTCGGTTCTCCTCGTACGGACCCGGGCTCCGCGCGTACCCGCCGAGCGAGGTCGTGCTCGTCGGCCTCCCGTTCCGCCCCGAGGTGGTGGACCGCCGGATCGCGGAGCGCTTCGACCGCTGGGTGGCCGGCGGCCTGGTCGACGAGGTCCGGCGGCTCGCGGCACGGCCCGGGGGGCTGTCGCGCACCGCGCGCCAGGCGCTCGGCTACAAGGAGCTGCTCGCCCACGTCGAGGACGGCGCGCCGCTCGAGGAGTGCGTCGCCGAGGCGGTCCGTCGGACGCGTGCGTTCGCGCGCCGGCAGTGGTCGTGGTTCCGCCGCGACCCGCGGATCCACTGGATCCGCGGAGACGGCGGGGAGGACGCCGCAGAGGTGCTCACGGCGGCGCTCGACGGCGGGCTGGACCGCGGTTACGGCGAGGCGGGCCGCGTCGGCGCTGCGGGGCGCACGGCTGCAGCAGCGTCGGTGCGAGACTGGTGACGATGGTCCACGCCGCCGCACGTCGGCATTCGCGCCCGGCTGGAACCCCGCCTCTCCAACGGGCCGGGTTCCCGTTGGTCAAGCTCGAGGCGGCCGGGAACGACTTCCTCGTCGCCCTCGTGCCGCTCCTGCCCCGCGCGACCGGAAGGAGCGGCGCCGACGGGCGCGTGCTGACGCCGGCTCAGGTACGCGCGGTGTGCGACCGCCGTCGCGGCGTGGGCGCCGACGGGTTGATCGTCGTGCGCGAGGGGGACCACGGCGCCGACCTCGAGATGGAGCTCTACAACGCGGACGGGTCCGTGGCCGAGATGAGCGGCAACGGCATCCGGTGCCTCGTCCATGCCGCCGTCATGGGGGGGATCGTCCCGTCGCGCACCGTCCGCGTCGCCACGGCTGCAGGGCTGCGCACGGTCGCCTACGAGCCCGACGAAGTGGGCGGCGCCTGGGCGCGCGTCGACATGGGGCCGGTGCGCCTGGGGTCGGAGGTGGCGAGCCCGCTCCCCGGGACGAGAGCGCGGCTCGCCGACGTGGGCAACCCGCACGTCGTCGCGATCGGGGAGGTGGACCTCGACGCGGTGGACCTCGAGTCGCTCGGGGCTGCGGCTGCCCGCGCCGCCGGCGGGCCGGTCAACCTCGAGGTCGTACGGCCGGGGAGGCGGGGCGCGGACCTGGATCTGCGTGTCCTCGAGCGCGGCGTGGGCGAGACGCTGTCCTGCGGCACCGGCACCTGCGCCGCTGCCGCGGTCGCGTACGCATGGGGGATGGCCGGAGACACGGTCACCGTCGACAACCCCGGCGGCCGCCTCGAGGTGCGCTTCGGCGCGGGTGGTCCCGCCGGCAGCCCCGCCGGCAGTTCCGGCGGAGCGCTCGGGACGATCGAGGGTGTCGAGCTCGCCGGCCCGGTGCGGAAGATCGCGGACGTGGACGTCGACCCGGCCCTCTTCGTCGGAGCCGAGATCGACTCGGTGCTCGCCGACGTGGCCGACCACGAGGGCGGATGACGGCACAGCTTCCGGGCACGCTCATCACGCGCGAGTTCCGCGAGCGCATCGTGCTCGTGGGCGTGGTGTCGCCTGGCATCGACGCAGAGGAGGTGGAGGCGAACCTCGACGAGCTCGCGTTGCTCGTCGACACCGCGGGAGCCGATGTCGCGGCGCGCACCGTGCAGCGGCGCTCCCGGCCCGACCCCGCGACGTTCGTCGGACGCGGCAAGGCGCACCAGCTCGCCGAGCTCGCCGAGCAGGTCGACGCGGACACGGTCGTCTTCGACGACGAGCTGTCGCCCGCGCAACAGCGGAACCTCGAGAAGCTGCTCGGTCGCACCGCCATCGACCGGACGGCGGTGATCCTCGACATCTTCGCCCAGAACGCGCGCAGCCCCGAGGGAAGGGCGCAGGTCGAGCTGGCACTGCTGCGGTACCGGTTGCCGAGACTGCGCGGGCGCGGGCGCGAGCTCAGCCAGCAGGCGGGCGGCATCGGGACCCGGGGACCCGGCGAGACGCAGCTCGAGGTGGACCGCCGCCGCCTGGTCCGCCGCATGCACCGGCTCGAGGCGGATCTGCGCGACGTGGACCGGACGCGCCAGCTCCAGCGCCGCTCGAGGAGCCGCGGCCGCCTGCGCGAGGTCGCGATCGTCGGCTACACGAACGCGGGAAAGTCCACGCTGCTCAACCGGCTGACCGGCGCGGGCGTCCCCGCCGAGAACCGCCTCTTCGTCACGCTGGACCCGCGGACGCGCCAGCTCGCGCTGCCGGGCGGCGAGACCGTGCTCGTGACCGACACCGTCGGCTTCGTCCGGAAGCTCCCCCACGAGCTCGTCGAAGCCTTCCGGTCCACGCTCGACTCGGTGCGGCTCGCCGACCTGCTCGTCCATGTGGTCGACGCGGCCGCCCCCGATCCCGAAGGGCAGGTCGCGGCGGTCCGCACCGTGCTCGACGAGATCGGTGCGAGCGACGTGCCCGAGCTGCTCGTCGTGAACAAGGCCGACCTGAGCTCCGAAGCGGCGAAGCTCGCGGCGAAGCTCGACGGGGCGGTGCCCATCTCGGCCGCGACCGGCGAGGGAGTCGACCTGTTGCTGCGGATGATCGGGGACCGGCTCCGCACGGCGGACCGGATCGTGGAGCTCGAGATCCCGTGGGCCCGGGGCGACGTGCTCGCCGCGGTGCACCGCGAGGGCGAGGTGGTCCAGCAGGACGCCGGCGACGAGGGGGCGCGCGTGCAGGTCGTCCTGGACGAGGCCGGGCGGGCCCGGTTCTCCGAGTTCGTCGTCCAGGGGGTGTGACCGTGGCACCACCAGAGACCTGCGTGGAGGCGGACGGCTTCCGGCCTCCGCCCTACCCCTACGAGAGGCTCTCGGGGCTGCGAGCCCTGGCCGACGCGGTTCCCGGCGGGATCGTGGACTGCTCGATCGGGACGCCCTGCGACCCGCCGCCGGCGGACGCGCTCGAAGCGCTGGCCGGATCGAACGCGGAGCGGGGCTACCCGCCGTCCGCCGGGACCTCCGCGTTCCGTGCCGCCGCGGCGGAGTACCTCGGCCGCACCTTCGAGGTCGACGTCGTGCCGTCCGACCTCGCGGCCTGCGTCGGCACGAAGGAGATGGTGGCATCGACGCCGCACTACCTCCGCCTGCGCTCTCCTGGACGCGACACCGTCTTGTACCCGTCCGTCTCGTACCCGACCTACGCGATGGGCGCGCAGCTCGCGGGCTGCCGTGCCGTGCCGGTTCCTCCCGCCGAGGCGGACGGCGGCGGGCTCGACCTGGACGCGGTGGACCCCGAGGACGCACGGCGTGCCCTGCTCCTCTGGGTGAACTCGCCCGCCAATCCGTCGGGCGGGCTCACCGACCTCGCCGGCGCAGCGTCGTGGGGCAGGCGTCACGGCGTGCCGGTCTTCTCCGACGAGTGCTACGTGGCGTACACGTGGGAGGGGAGACCGCGTTCGATCCTCGAAGCCGGCAACGACGGGGTGGTCGCGCTGCACTCGGTGTCCAAGCGTTCCAACCTCGCGGGGGTGCGCGCCGGGTTCTTCGCGGGGGACGGCGCGCTGGTCGGCTACCTGCGCGACGTGCGCCAGCACGCCGGGATGATGGTTCCCGGGCCGGTGCAGGCGGCGGCGGCTGCGGCGTGGAGGGATGACGCGCACGTGTCTTCCCAGCGCGCCCGCTACCGGGCGCGGCTCGAGCTCCTCTCGGCTGCGCTCACCGCCGTGGGATGCCCGACCCCGATGCCGGCGGGCGGCTTCTACCTCTGGCCCCGGGTGCCCGCACGTTGGTCGGGCGCGTGGGAGATGGCCGAGGACCTCGCGCGGGTGGTCGGCATGCTGGTGAGCCCCGGCGACCTCTACGGTCCCGACGGCGCCGGGCACGTCCGGATCGCCGTCGTCCAGCCCACCGACCGCATCGCACTCGTCGCCGAGCGCTTGGCCCGATCCGGCTGGAGCTGAGCACCCGCTGCGGCGA
>JAJZMD010000019.1 GCA_021803085.1 Actinomycetes bacterium | reverse complement strand
GTCGCGATATCCCGACGGCAGGCGTTCGGGATCGGGAAGCAGGCCCCGCGCCTCGTAGTAGCGGATGGTCTTCGGGTTCACCCCGAGCCGGGCTGCGAGTTCGCCGATGCGCATCAGGCGACCGGGTCGTAGCCGATCTCGGCCAGCGCCGAGCGCAGGTTGGCCTCGTTCAGCGCCAACTCGTCGTAGCTGATCTTCACCTGGTTGGTCTCGGCGTCAGGGGTGACCCGCAGCACGCCGCTGAGCCGTGACAACGCGGTGGCGATGGTGTGCTCGCAGCTCTCGCAGTGGATCTCTTGCACCGTGATCGTCGTGGTCTGGGCCATGGCCCACCTCCTGGGGCTCTTCCTACCGTTGACCGTATAGCCTTCCACTTGCTGGAATGTCAAGGGCTCGACACCGAGGATCGTCGACGACCGGCTGCCAGAGCCACCGCAGGCTCCAGCGACGGGTGAAATCGCGGGTACTGGGCCCACCTCAGCTTGGACGCCTACCCGGGAGATTGCCCTTGACATTCCATCTAACTGGAAGGCGTACGGTAGCTGGCAGGAGGTGAGCCACCATGGCAACCGCACTCGAACACGGCAACGAGACAGCACGGGACTCAAAGGAGGTGACCGGCGCGGAGGAGGGTTGGCTGGCCGACCGGGTGCGCACCGGCGAAGACGGCACAGCTCGGCTGCAGGTGAAGCTCGGCAACCTGCACTGCAGCTTCTGCGTCTCGACCATCGAGAAGGCCGTCGGGCGCCTGGAGGGGGTCGACGCGGTGTCGGTGTCGTTGGCCCACGAGGAGGGACTGGTCACCTTCCACCCCGAGGCTGTCGGACCGCAATCCATCGTCGACACGCTGCGTGCGGTCGGCTACTCGGTGCGCGACCCCCGAAAGGTCGGCTTGTTCGAGGAGGAGCAGACTGAGCTGCACGCCGAGCGGGACCGCTTCCAGGTCGGCCTTCTCCTCACCGTCGTGACGCTCGGACTGATGAGCTACGTGTGGGTGACCGGACATCCCCTGTCGGTCACCTGGGGCGGCCACCTCTTTGCCTACGGCCCGTGGCTTATCCTCGGCGTGGCCGTCTCGATGATCTTTGTGGTGGCCCGCCCGATCCTCGCCATGGCCATCGCCAGTGCCCGACGGCGCATCTTCAACCAGCACGTGCTGCTCGAAGCCGGCGCCTTCGGCGGCCTGATCGGAGGGCTGCTCGGGCTGTTCGTCGCCCCCAAGGTGTTCCCAGCCGGGGACTTCTTGTCAGTGGCGGTGTTCATCACCACCTACCACCTGCTGTCTGGGTACGTGTCCTCGCTGGTGCGCTCATCGTCGTCGGCCGCGGTGCGTCGCCTGCTCGACCTGCAACCCGACACGGCCAGGGTGATCCGCGACGGGCACGAGGTCGAGGTGCCCCTCGAAGAGGTGTCCCTCGGCGAGCAGATCCGGGTGCGCCCCGGCGAGCGGGTCCCCCTCGACGGCACCGTGGTCTCAGGTGTTTCGGCCATCGACGAGTCGATGGTGACCGGCGAGCCCCTACCAGCCGACAAGACCGCCGGCGACGAGGTCATCGGCGGGTCGGTCAACGCCACCGGGGTGCTCGTGGTCGAGGTGACCAAGGTCGGCGACGACACCTTCTTGGCCCAGATCGCCCGCCACATCGAAGAAGCCCGCGCCCTCAAACCCGGCATCATCGTGCTCGTCGACCGGGTCTTGAAGGTCTTCGTGCCCGTCGTTCTCGCCGCGGCTGGGCTGTCGCTTCTCATCTGGACGCTCGGCGACTGGGCCTCGACCGGACAGGTCGACCTCTCCCGGGGGATCTTCGCCGCGCTCGCCGCGCTGGTGATGGGCTATCCGTGCGCTTTGGGCATGTCCACGCCACTCGCGATGATGCGCGGCGGGGGCATGGCCGCCGAGCGGGGGATCTTGATGCGCTCAGGTGAGGCGTTCCAGGTCTTCTCCGAGATCGATACCGCGGTGCTCGACAAGACCGGCACGCTCACCGCCGGCAAGCCGAGCGTCGTGGAGATCGTGACCGCCGGCGTCACTACCGAAGACGACCTGCTCGCGATCGCGGCGGCCGTCGAAATCTCCTCCGAGCATCCCCTCGCCCGAGCCGTGGTCGCCGCCGCCGAGGGTCGCGACCTCGAGATCCCTGACACCTCGAGGTTCTCCTCCACCACCGGCCAGGGCGTCACCGCGCAGATCGCCGGGGGGAGCGTGGTCGTCGGCAAGCCGGGATGGGTCGCTGCTCACGGCGCCGAGCTAGCACCCTTGGCCGACCGCATCGAAGCCATGCAAGGGGCCGCCCAGATCGTCGTCGCCGTCGCCCGAGACGGCAAGCTCGCTGGCCTGGTCGGCATTGCCGATGCGATCAAATCCGACGCGGCCGAGGCCGTCGCTCGATTGCGGGCCACGGGGATCACCCCGATCTTGGTGACCGGCGACAACCACGCCACCGCCCGAGCCGTAGCGGCCGAGGTCGGCATTGACGCGGTCCACGCCGGGATGCTCCCCGACCAGAAGGCCCAGATCATCCGGGACTTGCAAGGCCAAGGGCACCGGGTGGTGATGGTGGGCGAGGGCATCAACGACGCCCCTGCGCTCACCCAGGCCGACATCGGCATCGCCATGGGGGCCGGCACCGACATCGCCATCGAGTCCGCCGATGTCGTCCTCGTCGGCAACCGCCTCACCGCCGTGGCCGACGCCCGGGACATCGCTGCCAGCAGCTTCAAGAAGACCCGGCAGAACCTCGCCATCGCCTTCACCTTCAACGGGATCGGCGTGCCGCTCGCGGTCACCGGGCTCGTCCAGCCCACCTGGGCCATGATCGCCATGATCTCCTCGGTGTCGATCGTGCTCGCCAACTCCTTCGCCACCCGCCTGTCGGCCGGGCTCGCCAAAGACATCGCCGGGTTCCTCGCCCGCTCGGCGGTCTCCGCTCTCCACCAACTCACCCCGACCGGGCTGCGACACTGGGCGCTCACCGCCCGGGCCGGCGCGGTCCTGACGGTGGTCGCCCTGGCGCTCGTCATCGGCGTCGCCTTCGTCGTCGCCGTTGGCGCGCCGGTGGTCGGAGGGCTGTGAGCGCCGCATGTCGGGAGCAGACGTCACCTTCCCCTCTGGGGGAAGGTGTTTGCTTTGACCGATAGGCAGTACACCACGGCCGAGATTCTCAGCCGGCGTGGATTGGCTCAGGACAGCAGTCCACGATCCCTGCGAGGAGAGCACATGCCGAGCACCGAGCATGTCACCATCGAGGTCGGAGACGTCGCCTTGACCCGGGCACGGAAGCAAGAGCCGGCCCTCGGAGCACTTTCCGGCGTCCACGTGGTCGTCCTGTTGCGCCACCGTCACTGACTGCCTTGTCAGCAGCACCTGGTGCAGGTGCACGACACTCATGACGACGAGCGCATCGGGCTCGTCGTCGTAGGGTTCAGCCCGGTCGACCGGCTCGACGCCATCGCCGGCCACCTCAGCTGGGCCGGTCTCGTGCTGTCGGACCCGACACGACAGCTCTACCGTCGGCTCGGTACTGGTGGCGGGTGTACTCGCCGGGCACCGTCATCGTCTACGGACGCGCCATCGCCGGCCGTCATCACTTGAGCAGACCAGAAGAGGACACCCGCCAGCTCGGCGGCGATGCGACCATGGTCGATGGCACCATCACCACCCTGTGGCGACCCCGCAGCCCCGACGACGCCCACCGGCCACGCAAGTCCTCGCCGCTGCCCGCGCCGCCGAGCACCGGTCGTGACGACACAGCTGCCGATGTTGACACGAATTGTCGAGCAGACCGGGGCGGTGCGAAGGACGGACAGCCGCGCTCCGGGCCCTGCCGACATCCGGCGACCAACAGCGCTCAGCCCGTGGCCCACGTCGTGCTTCGAGGCCCGCGAACACCGCGCCCGAGGCCATCATCGAGCGGTTTGCCTCGCTGGATGATGCCAAGCAGCAGGCAGCGCAACACCCTCGCACCGGTGGCTACAGCGTCGCGCCTCAGAGCTGAGCGGCTTTCGTTCGCCCGTCTCGCCGGTTCTTCGTTGAGTCTCGCTGAGTTAGGGCACTGCCCTACGCCGCGGTAGGGCTGCGTAAGGCACGACCAGCGCCGTGGCGACATCCGAGGAGTAAGGGCCCTCCGCACAATAACATGGTCGAAGTTACAGTAAGGTAATTCACCCTTCAGCGGGCGCTTCGGGATGGACCGTGTAGTTCCAGTCGCTATGGAAGGCGTGGCGGGTGAGGGGTATGGCGGCGATCTCAGCGTCGGTGATCTTGAGCCCTTTGGGGTACGAGCCGGTATCGAGGAGCGCTTGGACTTTCAGTCCCTGCTTGTTGGTGGTAGCCCCGATGAGGTTGACGACGACCTTGTGACTGGTCAGGGGTCGGCCCCGCCAGTTCATCGACACTGCACTCCAGAGCCTATGTGCGATTCCATTTCGACGTGCCCGGCGGGAAGTGGCACACGGTGATCTCCAGACCACTGCGGGCCGCAAGGCGGCCGAGCTCGACTTTCCACAGTCGCACCCGATGCCCGTTTGATCCGCCCGCGTCGGCGGTGATGAGTAGCCGTTGGGCGTCGGGGTAGGCATGTTGGCCGACCATGTCCCACCACCGCCCGATGGTGGCCACCGCGAAGGCGGCGGTGTCGTGGTCGTCACCCACAACCACGAAACCCTCGTTGGCGGCGAGGTCGTATACGCCGAAGGGGATGGCTTTGCCGACCTCGGGATCGGGGAAGTCGTGGACGTCGACCCGCTCGGGTCGGCCTTTCGGCTGATATTCCCGGCCTTTGTTGGCCAGTTGGCCCACGACCTCGGTTTCTTCTTGGAGTCAACCGAGATCACCGGCTGCCCGGCGCGGAGGTGATCGCCGACCTGTTTGGTGAGGTACACAAACTGGGCATCACGGTCCGGGTGCTGGCTGCCCTCCAGCTGCTTGGCGGTGGCCTGCAACGAATAGTCCATGCTCACCAGAAGGCGGCCCACGGTGTCGGGACTGACCTTGTGCCCCAACGCCACGAGGGCGTCCGCGATATGTCCGGTCGACTTCGACGTCCACCGCAACGGGCACATCGGATCGCCCCGCGCCTCCGGCTCGACCAGGTCATCGAGGTTCAACAACAACGCCGGGTCACGGTCGATCAGCCTCTTACGCCCCCCGCCCGACTGGCGAACGGACAGGACCGGGTCGACCCCCGCACCCACCTCGGCGACCGCCTTCTGCACCGTCGTTCGGCTCATCCCCGCCGAGCGGGCCACCGTGGCGATCCCACCACGACCCAACGCCCGGGCCTGCGCACCCGCCAGCACCCGCCGCTGACGTTCGTCCAGCAGCGGCATCACCGCCCCGAACATCTCGCGCAACGACGCCTCGGAGACCTCCACACCGCCAGGCTACTTCGCCACCCCAGAACGACCAACTTATGTTGCGGAGGGTCCTAACCGGGTCACAGACGGGCGACTGTTTCTATACTAGTGCATAGAGAAACGTGCCGCCTCGCGACCCTCCGGCCTGCAGCCTGGTCACCTGGTCGTGCCGCGCGGGATACATGGAAGGTGGCTGTCATGACACTCGAAGTCTCCGCCCGGACGCCTATCAAGGCCGATCCCGAGGAGCTGGCGGAGTGGCGAGACTCGGTCGAGGGGCTGGTGGTGTCGCACGGAGCCCGAGAGGCGACCCGAGTGCTTTCCGCCGCCTGGGCGCGGGCCCGGACACTTGGGCTGGTGGTACCCGGCGTGCCGATCACCGATTACGTGAACACCATCCCGCCTGACGCAGAGCCAGTGTTCCCCGGTGACGAGGCGATGGAGGCTCGGATCCGCCACTACGTTCGGTGGAACGCAGCGGTCATGGTGGCGCGGGCAAACCGCCGGGCCGACGGGATCGGCGGCCACCTGGCCACCTACGCCTCGGCCGCCAACCTCTACGAGGTCGGCTTCAACCATTTCTTCCGGGGGGCCGAGGAAGGGGTTGGCGACCAGGTGTACTTCCAGGGGCATGCGTCCCCGGGCATCTACGCCCGGGCCTACCTCGAGGGCCGGCTCAACGAGGCGGACCTGGATGGTTTTCGCCGAGAGGTCGGGGGCGGTCTTCCGAGCTACCCGCATCCTCGCCGGAGTGACTTCTGGCAGTTCCCGACGGTCTCGATGGGCCTGGGCCCCCTGATGGCTGCCTATCAGGCTCGATTCAACCGCTATCTCACGGACCGTGGAATCGCCGATGTCTCGGGTTCGCGGGTGTGGTGCTTCGTCGGGGACGGGGAGATGGATGAGCCCGAGTCGCTGGCCGCCGTCGCCATGGCGGGGCGGGAGAAGCTCTCGAACCTGGTGTTCGTGGTCAACTGCAACCTGCAGCGCCTCGACGGGCCGGTCCGCGGCAACGCCAAGATCATCCAGGAGCTCGAGGGCCTCTTCGTGGGTGCCGGATGGAACGTGGTCAAGGTGATCTGGGGCCGGGAGTGGGACCCGCTCCTTGCCGCTGACATCGATGGCGCCCTCGTCGACAAGATGAACACCACGCTCGATGGCGAGTACCAGAAGTACCGGGTGGAGACCGGCGCCTACATCCGGGCGCACTTCTTCGGTCCCGACCCGCGCCTGGCTTTGCTCGTCGCGCACCTCTCCGACGACGACCTCCGGCGCCTGCGCCGCGGCGGCCACGATCCGAGGAAGGTGTACGCCGCTTACCGTGCTGCTCTGGAGCACACGACGGGGCCCACGGTCGTCCTGGCCAAGACGGTCAAGGGCTGGGCCCTCGGCCCCGACGTCGAAGCGCGCAACGCCACCCATCAGATCAAGAAGCTGACCGAGACCGAGCTCAAGACCTTCCGGGACCGCCTCGAACTGCCGATCTCTGACAGTGCCCTGGCCGACGACCTGCCGCCCTACGCCCACCCGGGGTTCGAATCAGAGGAGTATCGCTATCTCACCGAGCGGCGCCGATCCCTTGGCGGCCCGGTGCCCGCTCGCGGGAGCAGCCGAGGCAGCCTCGCGCTCCCCGAGGACCGGGTCTGGCAGGAGTTGCTCGCCGGGACCGGGCCCAAGGTTGCCGCCTCAACTACCGGTGCGTTCACCCGACTTCTTCGCGCCTTCGTGCGCGATCCCCACATCGGGCGGCGAGTCGTGCCGATCGTGCCCGACGAGGCGCGGACGTTCGGGATCGACGGCCTCTTCCGCCAGATCGGCATCTACCAGCCCGGAGGCCAGCGCTACGAGCCGGTCGACGCCGGGCTGCTGCTGTCCTACACCGAGGCAGCCGACGGCCAGATCCTCGAAGAGGGGATCACGGAGGCCGGTGCGATGGCCTCGACGCTGGCCGCGGGCACCTCCTATGCGACCTTGGGCGAGGCAATGGTGCCGTTCTTCGTCCACTACTCGATGTTCGGCTTCCACCGGGCGGCCGACCTGCTGTGGGCGTTCGGTGACGCCCGTGGGCGGGGGTTCGTGCTGGCGGCCACGGCAGGGCGCACCACCTTGCAGGGCGAGGGCCTGCAGCACTGCGACGGTCAGAGCCTGCTGTACGCGTCGGTGCACCCGTCGTGCCGGGCGTATGACCCGGCGTTCGCCTACGAGGTCGCGGTGATCGTGCGCGCTGGGCTGGCCGCCATGTACGGACCCGATCCCCAAGACGTCTTCTACTACCTCACCCTCTACAACGAGAGCTATCCGATGCCGGCCATGCCCGCAGGCGTCGAAGAAGGCATCCTCGCCGGGCTGTACCGCTACGCCGCGGGCCCCGACGGCGCCAGGCACCGAGCCCGAATCCTGGCCAGTGGGCCGGCGGTTCTCACCGCGCTCGAAGCCCAGGCGGTGCTCGCCGAGCGCTACGACGTCTCGGCGGAGGTGTGGAGCGCGACGAGCTACAAGGCGCTGCGCGAAGACGCGCTCGCCACCGAGCGCTGGAACCGGCTCCACCCGGTTGAGCCGCCCCGCAGCCCCTACGTCGCGAGAGCACTGGAGGGCGACTGTCCCGTCGTGGCAGTCACGGACTTCACCACCCTCGTGCCCGACCAGGTGGCGCGTTGGGTACCTCCGCCCTACGTGGTGCTCGGAACCGATGGCTTTGGCCTCTCCGACACCCGAAGTGCGCTACGCCGCCACTTCGAAGTAGACGCTCCCCATGTGACCCTCGCCGTGCTCGCTGCCCTGGCCCGCTCCGGCGCCCTCGATCCCTCGGTGGCCGGTGCCGCGGTAGCCGACCTCGGCATCGACGCCAACGCGGCGGACCCGCTGCTCGCATGACGAGTTCGGAGCGCGCGCAATGGCATGGTGCAGGCTCCGAGCAAGGCCCGTCTGAGCGCAGCCGGGAGGTGCGTCCATCTACTACTGTAGTTCTAGTAACCACCGGCTAAACTGTCGACCAGGAGAGACGGGGTTTCTGGCGGGGTGGCCCTGTCGAGTGCGAAGGAGGTCTCATGGCCGGCGAGGAGAGAACGCGATCAGAACGGCCCTCACATGAGCATCAGGTGACCGTCGACGAAGGCATGCGTCGCTGGTACGAGTCGTGTCCCTGCTGCATGAGTTCGGCCTACCCGGAGGTCAAACGGGCCCTCGACGAGGAACGTTGGGCCTCGGGTTGACCGCCTGAGAGAGGTGTGCCTCGATGACGAAGGGTGACCAAACGGCGGCAGTGCCACCGACGGCGCGGGGGAGGTTCACGTGACGAACCCGGCCACGCGTCTTCACGACGCGGGCCAGAGCCTGTGGCTCGACAGCATCAACCGGACGATGTTGTCCTCCGGCGCGTTGGCCCGCTACGTCGGCGAGCTGGCGGTGACCGGCCTCACCTCGAACCCGACCATCCTCGGCCACGCCATGGCGGCCAACCACGACTACGACGCGTCGCTGCGCCGCAGCATCGACGAAGGGATCATGGACCCTCAGGACCTCGTGTACGCGGTCGCCTTCGAGGATCTCGCAGCCGCCGCGGCGCTGTTCCGACCGGCTTGGGAGGAGACGGGCGGCATCGACGGCTACGTGTCGGTGGAGGTCCCGCCTGACCTCGCCTACGACGCGCCGGCCACCGCCGCGCTCGCCCGACGCCTGCACGACGAGGCGGGCTTTCCCAACCTGCTCGTCAAGATCCCCGGCACCCCTCAGGGCCTGACGGCGATGGAGGAGACGGTCGTCGCCGGCATCGGGGTAAACGTGACGCTGCTCTTCTCCGACGCCCAGTACCTCCAGACCGCCGAGGCCTATCTGCGGGCGCTTGAGCGTCGCCTGGCCGCCGGCCAAGGCGTCACGGTGCCGTCGGTGGCGTCAGTGTTCGTGTCCCGCTGGGACAAG
>JAJZMD010000096.1:6967-9350 GCA_021803085.1 Actinomycetes bacterium | reverse complement strand
CGGGTGCCTGCAGGTGCCACGGCTCGGTGCTCACCACGAGGCGGGTGGTCGTCCTCACGGAAGCGGCGGTCCCACCCGCCGCCGGTGCGCCCTTTTGCGCCGGCGAGCTCGCGAGCGCGGCGTTCAGGCTGAAGGCCCCAAGGACGATGACGCCGACCAGCACGACCCACCGTCGCAGCAAGACGCGCGAGGTCGGCCGCCGGCTCGTTCGTCGTGTCCGCGCCCGTGCTGGCGGTGCGGCCGCCCGTCGCTGCGGGGCGCGCTGGATCGGACCGGCCATGGTGGGCACGCGGCGCATCGCGGGGTCGTGCGCGGATCGACTCGTCATGTGCTCGCCTGCCCTCCAGTGGGACGCGTTGGGCCGCTCGAGATTCGCCTCGTCGCGGGCTGGCCACCTGCTGGCGCTCCGTCGCGCGGGCGTGGCCGCCTTGGAGTGTAGGGAATCGTCTCGCCGATGCGGGGTCATCGACGTGACGTGCCCAGATCCTGGCGCTGGCGGTGGCTCGAGCTGGCCGCAGGGGCGCATGTTGGCGACCACCGGTGCGAAGGGGGGTGGCCCGCCACGGTGGGCGATGGAAGGACCGATGCCGCACCGCATGGGTCGGCGTCGCGTTCGGGAGCTGGGGCTTGCGCCGCGACTTCCCTGTCGGGGCGTCGAGGCCGTCATGCTCGGCGGCGCGCTTGCACTCGTCGTAACCGGTGCGACTGGCGCCCCTCTGGCGACAGGCGGCGGACACGTCGCCGAGCTCATCCGCGAGCGCGAGCAGACGACGGCGGTGGTGGGCGATGATCTCGTCGGGGTCACGGTGGTGGTCTCCTTCGTGGTCTCTGTGCAGGGAGCCACAGGGACCACCACTGCCCCACCAAGTGGGGGATGTGCAACCTCAATCCGCGGACAAGAAGCGCGAGAGGTCGCGCTCGAGGAGGAATGCTCGGACCAGTCCCGCTCCTTGGCGCGGATCGCGCCGCGCTCGACCGGAGGGTGCGCGCGACGCACCGCGGAACCAGGGAGCCTCGATCCACAAGATCCGCCTTCGCGACATCGTCCGCCAGCTGGTGTCGATGGCGCCGCTCCACGTCGACCTCGGAGTCGCTGACCTCGCCGTCCTCGAGCGGTTCGCCGACCCGAGCGCGTTGCTGAACGCGGGGGGACCCGTCTCACCAAGCTCATCGCGGGCGCCTCACACCACCACCAGGGCTCCGACAGGGCCGCGGAGAGGGGCGGCGCCGCTCGCGCCGCGGCGAGTTCTATGGGGAGCACCCGGCGGTCGCCTTCTCCGAACTCGCTGCCGCGATCGCGAGCGAGGTGCGACTGCGTTGAGCCATTACTGATTGTGAGGATTCACACCAAGTTGTGACCACGAGCGTGGGCTTCGGACAATCGGCGAGGGACGGCGCTGTTGTCACGGCTTCATCGATACCGACGACGCCGGTGGGCGGCTTGGTTGATTCGCTTGCCGCACGCGCGCAGGCAACGCCAAGCGCGGGTGCGTCCCCGGGAATGGTCTATGAACATCCGCGTGCAACCAGCACGTGCGCACGGTACAGGTGCTCGGCATCTGATCCACTGAGTAGTTCGAAGAAGTTACGGGCGACCGTCGCGAGGACTTGGTTGGCCGTTCGGACCTTTGTCACCTTGTCCTTGGAGTCGAGAGAAACGCGGACGGGCATCTGGCGGGCAAAGCTGTTGTGCGCGGCAAGGTCCTCGTCTTCGGGTCGTCGTCGGCGGGCCAAGTAACAGCGATCCGATAGATCGTCTCCCGGACGCGAATCGCCTCGGCCACCGCTCGAAGATCGCATTGCGGCGGATCGTCCATGATCTGGGATGTTCGTGACCGGGCCGCCGGGTGCACACGAGATTCGAGCATCTCCATGGGCTGATCTGTGGTGCGACAAATGAGCGTCGCTGTGAAATCGAGGCACCACCGGTTGCTGCGAAACAAGAAGCTCGTTGGGGATCCGACCTTCCCGGCTGGCATGGCGTCACTATCCTCCACAGTGACGCCGAAGACGGAAGGGAGCCGAGGGATGGATCAGTCCCTCGCAGCGTTGCTTGACGAGCTGCACTCTTATGGCATGCAGTACGACGTCGACAAGCCCGATCGGCTGGATCGGCTCCGCAACCTCGAACCCGACTCTGCTGCGCTCCTCGCTCTGATGGTGCGAGCCACCGGTGCGCGGCACGTCCTGGAACTCGGCACCTCTAACGGCTATTCGACGCTCTGGCTGGCCGACGCGGCGAAGGCGACGGGTGGTCACGTGTGCAGTGTGGAGATGGACGTGGACCGCAGTGCCCAAGCGGCGGTCAACCTCGAGCGCGCTGGTCTGCGGTCGATCGTTGATCTGCGAGTTGGAGACGCCGCCGAAACGTTGGCTGCGTCGG
>JAJZMD010000096.1:0-6957 GCA_021803085.1 Actinomycetes bacterium | reverse complement strand
CCAGGCGGGCTGCTGGCCGTCGACAACGTGATCTCCCATGCAGATCAGGTCGCCGACTTTCGTTCGCTTGCAACGGCCGAGCTCAGAGTGACAGAGGCCCTGGCTCCCACGGGCGCCGGTCTGCTGCTAGTTGTCCGCTCGGCGGCCATGGCCCCGGGCGGCGCCCAGTTCCGGTCGCGGTCTGCATGAGCAGGCGCACGCCGAGGCGGGCCACCTCTCCAGCACCTCGCCGAGCTCCGGTGCGGATGCGCTCGATGGGGGGAGACTCGTGTCGGCGTAGATCTGCTTCGTGAGTTGGTAGCTCTGGAAGGAACCTGCGCCCGCCGTCTCTGTACACCGCGGATGGGACAGCCATGATGATCACACCGCTCCGGAACGGGTTGGACGAGACTCCAGGGGTGGTGGTCCCGCTGTTGGGTCTGACCCTGGTGTGTGACTGACCGACTGTGTCCTTGTAGCGAATCGTCGGCCCTTCACGCGGGACCACCACGCTCCCGGGCTTGGTCGGCCGGTTTCGTGACCTCATAGGAGCCTGTTGACCCAGACTCGTGGCTGTCTCGTCCGTTCCGTCCGTCGGCCCTTGCGCTCCGTGTCGATGAACCGAAAGGACCACAACCATGATGACACCGCCCGCCCGTCGCGTCACCGGCGGGGTGGACACCCACGGCGACCTGCATGTCGCCGCCGCGCTTGACTCGGCGACGGGCCGACAGTTGGGCGTCGAGTCGTTCCCGACGACGATGAAGGGTTACGCCGGCCTGCTGGGCTGGTTGCGGGGCTTCGGCGGCCTCGACCGGGTCGGGGTGGAGTCGACCGGGAGCTACGGGGCCGGGCTGCTGCGGTTCCTGACCGCCGGGGTGTCGAGGTGATCGAGGTGGACCGCCCCGACCGCAAAGCCCGCCGCTTCGAAGGCAAGTCGGATCCAACCGACGCGGCAGCCGCGGCCCGGGCGGTGCGGTCGGGACGAGCGGCGTCGACCCCGAAGTCGCGTGATGGGCTGGTGGAGGCGATCCGGTCCCTCGAGGTCGTCCACCACGGCGCGGTGAAGGACCGGACGCGGGCGACCAACCAGTTCAAGGCGCTGCTGGTCAGCGCCCCTGAGGCCGTGCGAGATAGCTTGCGCGGCCTGTCGTGGAGCGACCAGTGGGGCCGGGCTCGGCGCTGGAGCGACGGCCACGGCGACTACGTCGAGCGTGAGACCCCCGGGGCGCTCAAGGAGCTGGCCCGGCGCATCGGGTTCCTCGACGAGCAGACCGCCCGGCTCGGGGCCCGCATCGGCGAGCTCGCGGCCCAGGCGTCGCCAGCGCTGATGGGCCTGTGACATCTATAGGAGCTTCGACTCCGAGGCAGGCGTCGCGGGGGACAGGGGCGTTCGTGCGCTCGCTCCTGGCACAGGAACGATGGGAGCTGTTGGTGCGCACGCCCATCACCGACGCCACGCCCGCACGCCGCCGCACGTCCCGGGCGATGCGGTTGCGCCCGTTGGTCGTCAGGTCGACCAACCACCTCGACCGGCTACGGGCGGAAGGGCACGTTCTCAACTTCTGGATGGCGCTCGCGCACCATCGGCCGTTCACCGTCGAGGTGAACCCGGCACGGGTCGACGAGGCTCGCACCGAGCTTGCCCAGGGAGACACCGTTGAAATGGTCGAACCCGATGGCCATCTTCTCCCCACGGCGCGCCTGGCCCGTGGGGCCCCGGCTTGTGGCCGCGTAGAGTCAGAGCATGCCTATGACCTGTGCCGACTGCGGATGTCTCGTGGAGGCCGGCGTCCGCCTCTCCACGTGCGACGGTCCCAGCTGTTGCTGTAGCGCGCTTCCGACCAGCGAGGCCCTCGACGACATGGCTGCGCAGATCCGCGTTGCCTTCGAGTCCCGGGACATGACGAGTTTCGGAGCCCTCCTGGCGGACGATGCACGCTGGGGGGACGATGACGCCCCGAACAAGTGCCGTAGCCGCGCCGAGGTAGTGGAGACCTTCCAAGGCCTGATCGATGCCGGCGTTAGCGGCGAGGTCATGGACCTGAAGACGGGACCCTCTGGGGTTCTTTGCCACCTCCGCATTCACTGGCCGGATGCAGCTGGACGGACGGGGCGCGACGAGATCTTCCATCTCTATCGGATCCGCGATGGGCGGATCATCGAGATCCGTCCGTACGACGATCGCGACGCAGGGGAGACCGCCCTCTCGGTCGTCTGAGCGGGACCTCAGCGAGCGGTGGAGTTGCCGTCGGGAGCGGGTTGTCAACAGAATCCACGCCTAGGCAGACCTCCCCCCGAGCCCCCTTCCCGTGGAGGGACATCCGCCGTCGGCCGCCGCCCGGCACGCGACGTGAGCGCCAGCGCGTGGATCGCCCAGCCACCCGGCCGTGCGGCATTACGCGACGCGCTCCGCGCGCCCCACTTGATCGACAGCGCTTTGAGGAGCGCCCGAGACTTCGCTGGCACGCTCGGGGAAGCGTTGGTGCCAGCTACCCACCCTGGGCTCGGGGACGCCCGCGTAGCGCGCTGCGGCGTCTGTGGGGCTCTCGACCTCGAAGCGCTCGAGCGCCACCGCGCCGAGCGAGAGGTGCGGTCCCGCGCGCCATCGAAGTGGAAGGTGTGCATCTCTGCTGAGCGGAGCGCTCCGCTCAGGGCGCGGGCCGTGAGCCCGGCGAGGTGAGCGAACATCGTTGATCGCATGTCAGCGTCTCGCTCCTCCACGTGCAGGTCGCAGCAGGTACCTGCCGGAGTGTTCTGCGCCTGGCGAGCGCCAGTCGACGAGGCCCTACGATGATGGCGGTGATCGTCCTGAACGCGACTCTGTGAGCGCGCGCTCCTCGTCTCGTCGTCTGATCGAGTCGGAGGCACACAGCGCGTTGATCGCTCGGGTCACGCCTGGTCATGCCAGAAGTTGGCCGCACTGGACCGCGCGCTCGGAGAGGCGGCCGGGCTTGCCGGACTTGGGTGCTCGCTCGCGTGCTCGGGGACGCCGGTGAGCGACGCGGCCATTTCGGTGCAACACGCCGAGATGTCTCGCTGGCGGCGCTCAATCATGGCGGCGTTCGCCATCGGCGGCATCACGACCGCCGCGTGGGGACCTCGACTTCCCGCTATCAAGTCGCAGCTCGATCTCGGCACTGCCACGATCGGGCTGCTGCTGGCCGGCGTCACGGTGGGCGGGATCGTGGGCTTGCTCCTGTCCAATTCCATTCTCCACCGGCTGGGGAGCCGTCGGGCCGTCTCCGGCGCGATCGTCGTGATCGCCACGGCGATGGGCCTGCTCGGCACCGCGCTCGTGCTGGGTTCGATTCCGCTCCTCACGGTCGGCTTCTTGGTCGTGGGCGTGGCGATCGGCACGCTTGATGTGCTGATCAACGTCGAGGGCTCGGCGATCGAACGTCGAGCCGGCCGAACCCTCATGCCAAGGATGCACGGTGCCTGGTCGGTCGGCGCGGCCGTCGGCTCGGGGATCGGGGCAGCGTGCGCCGCACTCGGGATCACTCCGGCCGAGCAATTTCTCGGCGAAGCGGTGGCGATCGTGCTCGCGGCCGCGCTCGTCGCGCCTGGCGTGCCGCGCGCCGACGGCCCGGCCACCCACGAGGCGTCGGTGACCGATCGCGGCGCCAAAGTCCGCCAGTGGCTGCGCGGTTGGTCGGATTGGCGGCTCTTACTCATCGGAGTCGTGATGCTCGGCGTCGAGCTCGGCGAGGGCTCGGCGAACAGCTGGCTCACCCTTGCGGTCAGAGAAGATCACGGCCAGAGCGCGGCGGTGGCCGCACTGTTCTTCACCGTGTTCGCGGCCGGTGAGGCAGTCAGCCGGGTATTCGGCGGCCCCGTGGTGGATCGCCTCGGTCGCGTCGGCGCGATCCGGGCGACCACGACGCTCGGCGTGGTCGGCATGATCTTGTTCATCCAGTCCAACAACCTCTTCGTGGTGCTCCTTGGCACCATCTTCTGGTCTGTCGGGGTGTCGATGGGTTTCCCGCTTGGCATGTCGGCGGCGGCCGAGAGCGGCCCCGATCCAGCGGCACGAGTCAGTGTCGTCGGATCGATCGGCTACTTCGCTGGACTTGCCGGGCCGCCGGTGATCGGAGCACTCGCGGAGAGTGCCGGCCTGCTCCATGCGCTATGGCTGGTCGCAGCGCTCTTCGTGGCCGCCTTTGCCGTTGCGGGCTCACTTGGACGACGCGTGGCCCTGCGCTGAGCCGCATTGCAGGCGGCCCGGCGGTCACGAAGTCGCCGAGGACCAAGCTCGTCAGGACGGTGGATGCGATACGAGACGGCCGCCGCGTTATGAGTCCGTCCAAGTCCGCCAAATGGTGTTGGCGCCTCGCTGTCGCCAAGACTGCGCGCGCCCTACGATGCGCGTGCGCCACGCGCTCGGCGAGCGAAGCACGCAGCCTTCGTCGAGGAAGCGGCAGGTCAGCTCGATGCTGGCGAGCACCGGTTTGAAGTCCTCGGTGTGCAAGCTTGCGGACAAGAGCGGGTCGCTGGCAGTGTTCGTGAACACGAGCCCGTCCGGTCGGGCTGCCCAAAGCGCTCGAAGTCCTTCGCGTGGACGGCGGCGGTGAAGCTCGAGATCTTGATCAAACGCACCGAGCTCGGCGTCTTCAGCGCCTTGCGTGCCAGTCACCTGCCTCAGGCGGAAGGGCTGCTCGGTGACGCGAACCTTGTGGGTGCTCTCAGGGTGGTGCCGCATCGCCGTCATGAGCGGCCCCAGTACTGGGGGAAGGTCTCTGGACGCGACCCGGGGCTGCCAGGACCAGCCCTCGCCGACGGGGAGGGTCTGGTGCGTGCTCCAGTGTGTGATGTTCGGCTGGGAAGCTTTACCCGACAGGCGCTTCTTTCCTGGCTTTCGTGCGAGCTTCGAACACCTGCATTCTCCGCGGTGATGCAGAATTCGTCGCGCCTTCCCGGAGCGCGCCGGTACTTCACCGAAATAACAGCGTCAGGCCGCCGCTTGAAAAGTTGTCACAAGATCCAGAGACCGGCGGACCAAACAGAACTGGGCGTGCGGTGATCACCACCCGTCGGGCGCATGGCCCGCGGGGCGACGCGCGCTCAGCGAACGCTCGTGCACTGTCCGCGGTCGCGTGCAATTACGTGTAGATCGAACGTATTGGCTGGTATTAGCGTTGCACGCGGCATGTGTGAGGACTCCCGCGTCAGTGAGGGGGTGGTGAGACCTGTGTGGCTGTCCCGCCACTTGCTGGGAATGCGTGGTGTGCTGACAGCGCGTGTCGGGCGCCTCCTGGGAGGGGCCGCAGCTCAGTGTGCGACCTCGAAGGTGCACGTTCCAGCCGCGATCGGCATCGGTGCGACGTGACGAGGTCGGTCGACCTCGTTTGGAGGCGAACGAAGGTGGGTGAAAAGGTGGCGCGAAGACATCTTTGGTATAAGGTGGCCGGCAGTCTTGGGCTTGTCGCCCTTCTCTGGGCGCTGGCCCCCGCCACGCAGACGGCCGCGGGCGTGACCCTCGGAAGTGGATGCGTCTACCTGATGGCGGGGCAGACCATGGAGGCCGGCACGGTGTGCGTCAGCGGTCCCTCCAATGGCTCACTGACAGTGACCTTCCAAACGACGAGCTCGTGGGCAATGACGTCCGTCCACTTGGACGTGGTGGGGGCCGCATCAGACTTCCCCGAGACCAGGAGCAATAATCCCATCCCCGGTAAGTTCCCTTACGCGTACAGCGCAACGTACCCGTTCTCGAGCCATACGTTCACCGTTGACCTCTCCTCACTTTCTTCTTCTGGAGACACCTCCTACTACATCGCCGCGCACGCGGTTGTGTGGAACACGGCCAGTGAGCAGTCCGTCGTCGCGGTCAGCAATACGGAGACGTCGATCGTCGGCGCGAGCACGGGCCCGTACGAGGGCGCCGTCGCTCCCGGACCGCAAAGCGGGCCCGCGGCGCTGGCCTACCAACCGAAAGCCGGCACCTACCCGTCGTGTTCTGACCAGGGTCCGGGTCTCGGGACAGCCGGGCTGTGGAACCAGGGCATCGGCTCCGCGTACACGAACATCTTTGAGCCAGACGGTGCGCACTGGATCTGGAACTATGCGAGCGTCATCCCCACGGCGGAGCAGATCACCGGGCAGATCGTCGACTTCCAGCAGACGTTCGACGTGGCAGGAACTCCCGTTGGGCCGGGGACACTGGACATCGCGGCCGACAACGCCTACAAGGCATCCATCAACGGCGCGAAGATCGGGCAGGCTCGGATCGGCCCCGGTTTCCCCAACACCCTCATGGAGGACGTGGGGTCCGGCCCCCAGAAGGGGAGCTGGGGCGTCGCGTCCCAAGGCTGGCAGACGGTTGGGAGCTACCCCTTCACGCCGAGCGCGGGAACCAACACGCTCGCAGTGACAGCTGTCAATGAATACCAGTCGAGCGGCAGCACGGCGGGTTTTCCCGCGGATTACTACCTGGGCTGGAACGGAAGCGGCTACACCTCCACGAGCTACAGCGACCCGACGCCCTTTGACACGGGGGACGGCTGTACGAATCCCGGCGGCGTGATCTTTGCGGCTTCGGTTCCCATCTACACCCAGAGCGAGTCCGCCTGGGGAGGCGCCGGGGGCACCGGGGGAACGCCATTCCCCGGTGCGAACTGGGCGACCTACTTCATCTACCCCGCCAATTGACCTCTCTCCACGGAAGCCAGGCGCGAAGTATCTGACGGACAACGAGGACGGCAGGGCTCGGCAGTCGCTACCGGGCCCTGCCGTCCTTTGCGCCTCGCGCGCGGCCGGAAGGCTCACGCCTCGGTGTGCGTCAGTGGTGGGCGGATTCCCCGGAACGCTGCGGCGACCAGCGTCGCTCGCTCGCGTTGTGAAGGTGCGGAATGCCGGACACGATGCCATCGGCGTTGTTTTCTCGGGCAAGGGCGACCAGGTAGTCGTCGTCCGGGTCGCTCGTAACACCCGGTACGACTACCGGCTCATTTGCCGGAGCGCCGTCGGTTCGTAAGC
>JAJZMD010000246.1 GCA_021803085.1 Actinomycetes bacterium | reverse complement strand
GTGCCGGCCGACTCCACTCCCGCGAGCGACGCGCCCAAGGCCCCAAGGGCGACCGCCGACAGGACGGCGAGCATCGCGGCACGCGGCTTCACGGGTGCGATCGTCCTATGCGATCGCCCCTGGAGCGCAGAGTCCACGGTTCTCCTCGCCGCCCGCTCCCTGCCACGCAGCGCTCGCATTCCGCTACTCCGACTTCACGTGCGGCCGGTGGGCACCGCACCGACGTACCGTTCGCCGGCGCCTCGCAACAGGACCGAAGGCTCCCAGCTCCGAAGTCCCCCAGGTCCGAAGTACGGTACGAGAAACCGATGAGCATACGCATCAAGGACCTGGGCCACGTGGTGCTGTACGTGCGGAACCTGGAGCGCTCCGTCGCTTTCTACCGGGACGTCCTGGGCTTCCGCCAGATCGCCCCTGACCCCTCCCGCTCGGGCGCGACAACGCTGCGCTTCCCGGCAGCGGCGTTCTCGTCGGCTTCCGGCAGGACGCACCACGAGCTGCTGCTCATCGAGGTGGGGGAGGACGCTGAAGCCCAACCCCGCGGTCGTCGAGTGGGCCTGTACCACATCGGCCTGAAGGTCGGCGACAGCGACGACGAGCTGCGTGACGCGCTCGCAGGCCTCCGCGATGCGGGCGTCACCATCACCGGGGCGAGCGACCACACCGTGAGCCACAGCCTCTACATCCTCGATCCTGACGGCAACGAGCTCGAGCTCTACGTCGACGTCCCCGAGGCCGACTGGCGCTCGGACCCGAGCCTCGTGGCGAGCCCGATCAAGCCGTTGCGTCTGTGACGGGGGTGGGTGCCGGCACGTCCGGCGTCACCCCCGCGCAGAACCCCTGGCTCGACCGGCGCGTGCTCGCCTACGCGCACCAGGGGGGATCCTGGGAGGCGCCGTCCTCCACGCTGCACGCGATCCGCACGGCGCTCGCCGCCGGCGCGACCGGGATCGAGCTGGACGTGCATGCCACCGTCGACCGTGAGCTCGTCGTCTGCCACGACGCGACGGTCGACCGCACGACCGACGGCACGGGCGCCATCGCATCGATGACGCTCAGCGAGCTCCGGTCCCTCGACAACGGGTACTGGTTCGTGCCGGGCAGCGACGTGGCCCCCGGCCGCCCGCCGGGGGACTACCCGTTCCGGGGTCGCGCGCCGGGGGATCCAGACTTCCGAATCGCGACGTTGCGCGAGGTTCTCCTGCAGTTCCCCGGCGTCGTCCTGAACCTCGACATCAAGCAGACGGCACCGGCCGTCGAGCCCTACGAGGAGGAGCTCGCCCGACTGCTGGCCGAGCACGGACGCCGGGACGACGTCATCGTCGCCTCGTTCCACGACGTGGCGTCCTCACGATTCCAAGAGCTCGCGCCCGACGTCCCGATCTCGGCGGGAATGGTCGCCGTCGGGTCCTTCTGGCGGGCGGTCCACGACGGCCGGCCGGCGCCGCGCCTGCGCGTGGCGGCGTTCCAGGTGCCCGAGACGTACCACGACGCCGTCGTCGTCGATCGACTCTTCGTCGACGCAGCCCACGAGGCAGGCATCGCGGTCCACGTCTGGACGGTGAACGACGAAGTGGCGATGCGTCGCCTGATCGACCTGGGCGTCGACGGCGTCATCACGGATCTCCCGACCACGCTCAACCGGGTCTTGGAGGATCTCGGGGCCGGGTGGCGGCCCGCGGGCGACGCGACGCGCTAACGGGACGCGCTCCTCGCTACCCGCGGCCGCAGTTCGGCTTCTTGCCGTGGTTGGCCTTCTTCTTTCGTCGCTGCTTGCGCTTCACCGTCCGTTTCGACACGGGCGGAGACGATAGCGCGGCCAGGAGTAGTTTCTGGCACGCATGCGGACTGTGTGGCTTCTCCGAGGGGGCGACGTCCTCGCCTCGGGCGAGGTCGCCGAGTCCGTGCTCGACCGCGCCCGGGGGCTGTTGGGCCGCAAGCACTACGACGGCGCGCTCCTCCTCATGCGCACGCGCTCGGTCCACACTGCGGGGTTGCGGTTTCCCCTCGACGTCGCGTTCTTGGACAAGGAGCTCCAGGTGGTGGCCACGACGAGGCTTCGCGCCTGGAGCGTCGCGCTCCCGAGACGCGGCACCGCACACGTCCTGGAGGCCCAGGCCGGCGCCTTCGAGCGGTGGCGGCTCAGGCCAGGTGACCAGATCGAGATCCGCGAGACGGCGTGAGCGCCCGTGACGGCGCCGCGCGAGGTCGGGGCGGGGCTTCTGGCGGGAGGCGCCGCGCGGGGGCGGGCGCCATCGTCCTCGTCGCCACCCCCATCGGCAACCTGGGTGACCTGTCGGCGAGGGCCGTCGAGACGCTTCGCGTGGCCGACCTGGTGTGCTGCGAGGACACCCGGCGAACCAGGGCGCTGCTGAGCGCGGCGGGCGTGCCGGCCGGAGGCCGGCTGCGTTCCCTCCACGCGCACAACGAGGCCGCCCGCATCCCCGAGCTGCTGGCCGCCGCGTCCGAGGGCCGGACGGTGGCGGTCGTCAGCGACGCCGGCATGCCCGCGATCTCGGACCCAGGCGCACGCCTCGTGGCGGCCGCCGCGAGTGCGGGCATCACGGTGACCGTCGTCCCGGGGCCGTCCGCCGTCATCGCCGGGCTCGCCGTGAGCGGACTGCCGACGGACCGGTTCTGCGTCGAGGGCTTCCTGCCCCGCTCGGGCGGAGCGCGCCGCCGCCGGCTCGACGCCGTGGTGTCCGACCCGCGCACGACGGTCGTCCTCGAGTCGCCCCAGCGCCTCGCGGCGACGCTCGGGGACCTCGCAGCGCTCGCGCCCGATCGTCCGGTCGCCGTCTGCCGGGAGCTCACGAAGCTCCACGAGGAGGTGTGGCGCTCCAGCGCGTCGGAGGCCGCCGAGCGGTTCTCCTCGTGCGAGGTGCGGGGAGAGGTGGTGGTCGTCGTGGCCGGCTCGGGCACACGCCCCGGAGCCCCGGAGCCGCCCGGCGCATCCCGGGCTGGCAGCCCAGCCGGGACCGGCACCGGCCCCTGGGCTGGACGGGGTGCCGGCGCCGCTGACGCGCATGGCGGCGGCCTGCCCTCCGCGCAGGCGGAGCGGTCCGACTCGGAGCTCGCCCGGGCCGTCGGAGCCGAGCTCGCTGACGGAGGGTCGGTGCGCGACGCTGCCGACGCAGTGGCGAAGAAGCTCGGAGTGAGCCGCCGGCGCGCCTATCGTGCCGCGATCGCCGTGCGCGACCGAAGAGAGGGTGGTCGCTGACCGCAGGGCTGCGCACCCGCTGGGGGCCGTCGCGCTCGGCTGGGACGGATGCGGAAAATGTCCACCCGGTACTCTACGGGCGGTGCCCCGCTTCTACGTCACGACTCCCATCTACTACGTGAACGACGTGCCGCACGTCGGCCACGCCTACACCACCGTCAATGCGGATGCCCTGGCTCGCTGGCACCGCCTGGTCGGCGACGAGGTCTTCTTCCTCACCGGTACCGACGAGCACGGCGCGAAGGTGGCCGAAGCGGCCGCGGAGCACGGAGTGTCACCCCAGGAGTGGGCGGACACGGTCGTCCAGCGCTTCATCGAAGCCTGGCGACACCTCGACATCGCGAACGACGACTTCATCCGCACGACGGAGCCGCGTCACCATCACGCGGTGCAAGCGCTCCTCCAGCGGATCTACGACAACGGCTTCATCCGCCTCGGCGTGTACCGGGGCCTCTACTGCGTGTCGTGCGAGGACTACTACACCCCCGAGCAGCTGGTCGGCGGCCAGTGCCCCATCCACGGCCGACCGGTCGTGGAGATGGAGGAGGAGAATTACTTCTTCGAGCTGTCGCGCTTCGAGGACCGCCTCCTCGCGTGGTACGAGGAACGCCCCGACGCCATCCGGCCCGCCACGAAGCGCAACGAGGCCCTGGCGTTCGTGCGGGGAGGCCTGAAGGACATCTCCATCACCCGCACGTCGATGCAGTGGGGCGTCCCCGTGCCCTGGGACGAGCGGCACGTCTTCTACGTCTGGTACGACGCGCTCATCAACTACCTGACCGCAGTCGGCTACGGCGCCGACGAGGAGCGCTGCCGCGACTGGTGGCCTGCGGTCCACCACCTGATCGGCAAGGAGATCATCCGGTTCCACTGCGTGTGGTGGCCCGCCATGTGCATGGCGGCTGGTGTCGACCCGCCCGCGCAGGTGTTCGTGCACGGCTGGCTGCTCGTCGGCGGCCAGAAGCTGTCCAAGACGCTCGTCCGCCGCCAGGCCGCTGGGGGTACAGGCGACGGAGCCGACAGGCCGGTGCGGCTCACCGAGATCGCGCCGCAGGCGCTCACGGAGGACTTCGGGGTCGACGCGACGCGCTACCACCTGCTCCGTGACGTGCCGTTCGGGACCGACGGGGAGTTCTCCTACGAGGGGCTCGTTGCTCGCTACAACGCGGACCTCGCGAACAACCTCGGGAACCTCGTCGCGCGCGTGGCGACGGTCGTCGGGACCAAGTGCGGGGGGATCGGCCCTGCACCGGACCCGAACAGCGCGCTCGCGGCGGTCGCCGGCGAGGTGGTCTCGGACGCCACGAGCGCGTGGACGCGCCTCGCGCCGCACGAAGCCCTCGAGGCAACGTGGCGGCTGATCGGCGCGGCCAATGCCGCTCTCGAGGCGGCCGAGCCGTGGAAGGCGGAGCCAGGACCCGCTGTCGACGCGGTCCTCGGCGACGCGCTCGAGGTGCTGCGCCTGGTCAGCCTCCTCGTGTCGCCCGCGATGCCGTCGACCGCAGCCGAGATCTGGCACCGGATCGGGCTCGAGGGTGCACCGCAGGAAAGGCGGCTCCCGGCGGACGCGGCGTGGGGCGGGTACCCCGGAGGCATGCCGGTCGACAAGGGTGAGCCGCTCTTCCCGCGCCGGAGGACCTAGCGTGCCAGCCCTCGCTCACCGAGGACTTGAGCGACCCGAGCGGCCCGAGCGACCCGAGCGGCCCGAGAGGCCGGAGGACGTCGGGTGGTTCGACTCGCATTCGCACCTCCAGGACACCTACCTGCTCGGCGAACGCGGCCCCGAACCTGCCGGTGCCCCCGGCTCGCCCGGCGGGGCAGGCGGGCCCGGCGCGGCAGGCGGGGAAGCCGGACCCCTCGACACCGCTCAGCTCCTCTCCGGCGCGCTGCGGCGGGCGCAAGAAGCCGGCGTGCGTCGGATCGTGTGCGTCGGCACCGGTCCTGCTACGTCCGAGGCCGCGCTCGCGCTCGCGGCCCGCAGTGGCAAGGGCGATCTCGGCGGCGACGCCCCGGCGCTCTGGGCGACCGCCGGGCTCCATCCGCACGACGCATCCGAGGGCACGGCAGAGACGATCGCCTTCCTCGAGGCAGCGGCGGCCCGGGGCGACACGATCGAGCAAGGTGGCAGGCTCGTCGCAGTCGGGGAGTGCGGTCTCGACTACCACTACGAGCACTCTCCACGCGACGCGCAGCGCCGCGCCTTCGCGGAGCAGGTGGACGCCGCGCGGCGGCTCGGGCTCGCGCTCGTGGTGCACGCGCGCGACGCCTGGGACGATCTCTTCGACGTCCTCGGCGCCGAGGGGGTCCCAGAGCGCGCCGTGCTGCACTGCTTCACCGGCGGTCCCGGCGAGGCGAGGAAGTGCCTGGACGCCGGCATGGTGCTCTCGTTCAGCGGCATCGTGACGTTCAAGAACGCAGGCGAGGTGCGCGAAGCGGTGGCGCTGTGCCCGATGGACCACCTCCTCGTCGAGACCGACAGCCCGTTCCTCGCACCGGTTCCGCACCGCGGGCGGGCCAACGAGCCGGCGTACGTGCCGCTCGTCGGCGCGGCGGTCGCCGAGGTGAAGGGGGTCGACCCCGCGACGGTCGCCAGGGCGTCCAGCGCCACCGCTTCCCGGGTCTTCGGTCTGTGAGCCTCGGCGCGCCCGATGTCCGCCGGCTGATCGACGAGCACGGGTTGCGGCCGAGCAAGGCGCTCGGTCAGCACTTCGTCGCGGACCCGAACACGATCCGCCGCATCGTCCGGATGGCCGGAGTCGACGCGTCGTCGCTCGTCGTGGAGATCGGCGCTGGGCTCGGCTCCCTCACCCTTGCGCTTGCACGCACCGGCGCGAAGGTCGTCGCAGTGGAGCTGGACCGCCGTCTCGTCCCCGTTCTCCGTTCCGTCGTCGCCGCGCAGCCGAACGTGCACGTCGTCGTGGACGACGGTCTCCGTCTCGACTGGCGGCAGCTGCTCGGGAACCTTGGACCGTGGGCGCTCGTCGCCAACCTTCCCTACAACGTCGCGACCCCGATCGTGCTCCGTGCCCTCGAGGAGGCGCCGGAGGTGTGCTCGATGCTCGTGATGGTCCAGCGCGAGGTTGGCGAGCGGCTCGCAGCTCAGCCGGGTGATCGCTCGTACGGCGCGGTGTCGGTGAAGCTGTCCTACTGGGCGCGCGCCGCGGTCGTGGGCCTCGTGCCGCCGACCGTGTTCGTGCCACGGCCGTCCGTGGAGTCCGCGCTGGTCCGCATCGACCGTCGCGACGTGCCCGCCGTCGCACCGCAGCTCGCCTCTTACGAACGGCTCTGCACCGTGGTGAACGCCGGTTTCGGGCAGCGAAGGAAGATGCTCCGTCGGTCCCTCGCCGCGGTCGTGGCGCCGGAGGCGTTCGTCCGCGCCGGCGTCGCACCGACCGCACGCGCAGAGGAGCTGGACGTCACGCAGTGGGGGATGCTCGCGACCCAGAGCGCGGGCGGCGCGGAGGCCGTCGAGCAGTGACGGACAGCCGTGCCGTGCTCGTCGCCCCTGCCAAGCTCACGATCTCCCTGAAGGTGGTCGGACGCCGTCGCGACGGCTACCACGACATCGAAGCGGAGATGGTCTCGGTGGACCTCTTCGACCGTCTCGTCGTGGACCCTGCACGTGCGGGCATCGAGATCGTTGCCGGACCAGGCGCACGCGCGGAGCACCTCACGGCAGGTTCTGACAACCTCGTCTCCCGAGCGCTGGCTGCAGTCGGGCGCACTGCCGCGGTGCGGGTGGAGAAGCGCATCCCGGTCGGGGGCGGCTTGGGCGGAGGGTCTGCCGACGCCGCCGCGATCCTTCGATGGTCCGGCGTCCGCGATCCCGAGGCCGCAGTGGAGCTCGGTGGCGACGTGCCGTTCTGCGTGCTGGGAGGCCGTGCCCTCGTCGAGGGGCTGGGCGAACGGGTGACGACGCTCCCGTACGAGCCGCGGGCGTTCGTGCTCCTGGTCCCGCCGTTCGGGGTGGACACGGGCTCGGTGTACCAGCGCTGGGACGCGCTCGGAGAGGGACGGGGCTGGGGCGACGAGCTCGACGCCGGACGCAACGAGCTCACGCAGGCCGCGCTGGCTGTCGAGCCGCGCCTGGCGTCGTGGCGCGACCTGCTCGGCGACACGACGGGAAGGACCCCCGTCCTCACGGGGAGCGGGTCGACCTGGTTCGTCGAGGGCTCGGCCGAAGAGCTCGGGGTCGCAGGGCGTGACGTTCTCGTCGCTGGGCGCGAGGAAGGACGCCTGATCCATGTCCGGACGGTGCCGGCCACATGGACCGGCCCGGGCACGGGGGGGGCCTCTTCGGAGTAGTCCCGAGCTGGCGCACGCTCAGTCCGCTGCGCTCACCCGCCCGCGGTCACTTGCCCGCACGCCGCTGCCAGCGCGTCGCCTTCAACATCTTCTTGTGCTTCTTCTTCCGCATCCGCTTGCGGCGCTTCTTGATGAGACTTCCCATGGCTCGGGGCAGGTTACAGGGCTGGCGAGCCGCCTGCCACGTCGCCGCGACCGGGGACTCGACGGCGCTGCCCCTGTGCGCCGCGGAGGATGCCCGAGACAAGCAGGTCGCGTCGGGCGGGAAGCAGCGTCGACGCTCGTCGAGGCCCCCGCTACGTGGCGCGACGCGCCCGCGGTGTCGTGCGCACCGGGATCGGCACGACGGCCGGTTGCGGGGCGGGGCCGAGCGCCCCCGCCACACCACGGATGATCTCGGACGCCCGGTCAGCGGCCCGGCGCCAGGCGCCCGGACGCTTCCGGCGGCGGCGCCCGCCGTCCCCGTGCGCGTCCCCGTGCGCGTCCCCGTGCGCGTCGCCGTGCGCGTCGCCGTGCGCGTCCCGCTCCGACGGACGTGCCCGCCGCCTCACCATGGCAGCCGCCTCAACGGTCCGTCCATCGCGCCGGGCGGCACTTTCCGACACAATCTCCGGCCATGCTTCATTCGTCGTCGTCCCGATCGGGTTGTCCCGCCGCGGGAGGAGGCACGACCGGCAGCTCGAAGCGGAAGATGGCGCCACCACCGGGTGGCGTTCCGGCCCACACCGACCCCCCCTCTGCCTGCGCGACCTGGGCCACGATCGCGAGGCCCAGCCCCGAGCCCGGCAGTGCCCTGGCGGCCGGCGCGCGGTAGAAGCGGTCGAAGACGTGGGGGAGGTCCTCCTCGGCGATGCCGGGGCCGTGGTCCCGAACGGTGACGATGCCTCCAAGACACGTCACCTCGACGACGCCGTGCTCGGGGCTCCACTTGAGCGCGTTGTCCAACAGGTTGCCGATGGCCCGCTCGACCCTGTCACGCTGCGCGCGGACCCACGTGGGGCTGGACGAGAGGTTGAACGTCACTTGGCGGGCGCGGCCGTGGGTCGTCGCCACCGCGAGGGCGTCCTCGAGCAGGCTGTCGAGCCGGAAGACCCGGGGAGGGGTGGGCCGCTGCTCGCCCCTCGCAAGCTCTGACAGGTCGCCGACCAGCGTGGTCAGCTCGTTCATCTGGGTGAGCAGGTCGTCCACGAGCACCTCTCGTTCCTGGGGAGAGAGCTGATCGAGGCGGCGCACGACCTCGAGGTTCGTCCGGAGGCTGGTGAGCGGGGTCCGGAGCTCGTGCCCCGCGTCGAGCACGAGCTGGCGTTGGGCGTCCTGGGAGCGCTGGAGCGCGCTCAGGAGGTGGTTGAACGCGCGCCGGAGTCGGCCGAGCTCGTCCGGGCCCCCCGCGTCGAGGCGCTGGCTCACGTCACTGGTCGTCGCGACCTGCTCCACTGCCGCCGTCAGCTCGTCGAGGGGCACCAGCGCGGCGCGGCTCACGATCCACGCCAGCAAGAACGCGAGTGCGACGCCCATGATGGCGACGACGAAGAGAATGAAGCCGAGGTGCGCGAGCTGGCCGTCGACGCTCGCGAGGGGGAGGACCACCTGCAATGCCGCGCGCGCTGTGCCGGCGTAGACGCCCCCTGTGATGATCCTGACCGTTCCGACGCTCACCACCAGCTCGCGGTAGTCCGCGCCGGTGATTGTCACGTCGGCGTAGTACGAGGTGCCCGCGGCGCTCGCCGCCACCGATCTCACCGTGGCGGACACGGGAATGCCGCCGCCGGTGATCACCACCCCCGACGACGTCACGTACTGGTAGCCGCGGTAGCTGAGACCCGCCCCGCCACGCTGGAGCCCTCCTGTCCGAGCCTGGATGGCCTGTGCGTCGGCGCGCAACGTGCCATCCACCGAGCCGAGCAAGGAGTTCCGCGCGGCGATGTAGCTCGCCGCAGCCGCGGCGAGAATGGCGGCGATCACCGCGATCGTCGCGACGAGCACGAGCCTGTTTCGGAACGTCACGGCTCGCGCAGCACGTATCCCACGCCGCGGACGGTGTGCAGGAGCCTGGGCTCGTTCCCCGCTTCGGTCTTGCGGCGGAGGTAGCCGACGTAGACGGCCAGGGAGTTGGTTCCCGAGTCGAACGTGTAGCCCCAGACCCGGTCCAAGATGACTTCGCGGGTGAGCACCTGCCTGGGATGGCGCAGGAAGAGCTCCAACAGGTCGAACTCGATGCGCGTGAGGGTGAAGCCTCGTTCGGCGCGCCGCGCCTCGCGCGTGCCGAGGTCGAGGGACAGGTCGGCGAAGCGCAACGACCCGACTCCGTCGGCCGGCCGCCGCCGAAGCAGCGCGCGCAGGCGCGCCTCGAGCTCCGCCAAGGCGAACGGCTTCACGACGTAATCGTCCGCGCCGGCGTCCAGGCCCAGGACGCGGTCGTTCACGGCGTCACGGGCGGTGAGCATCAGTATCGGCGTGTCGTCACCCGCCTCGCGCATGCGCCGTGCGACGTCGAGGCCGTCGATCCCCGGAAGGCCCAGGTCGAGCACCATCGCGTCCGGCGCCTCGAGCGCCAGCGACGCGAAGGCCGCCTCGCCGTCCGCGACGGTCGTGACCTCGTAGCCGTCGAGCCGGAGCGCGCGGTCGAGCGCGGTCCGCACACCGGGGTCGTCGTCGACCACGAGGATCCGCACCTTCGCCGTCTCCTTTCCCGCGACGACGGCTCGGACTCGGCGCCATGGGCCGCAATCTGCGTGCCCTTGCGACATTACCGTTGCAGCGGGCCTGCCGATCTCCTTCGTCGTTCGATCTTCGGAACTTCTTAGCGGGAAGTCTGCGCTCGCTCGACCTGGTTGAATGGACCCCGTCTCCGGGGTAGTTCAACTGGCAGAACGTCGGCCTTTGGAGCCGGATGTTGGAGGTTCGAGCCCTCCCCCCGGAACGCGTCGCGCGCGATCGCGCCGCCGGCGCTTGGTCCGCTCGTGCCACTGTCCGCTCGTGCCACTGTCCCGCTCGTCCCACTCGTGCCACTGTCCCGCTCCGGCGCCTGCGCCACCCGGTCGAGGGTGCCGGGACTCGAGCGGGCGCCTCGCCGGCCGAGTGCCACCGCAACCAGGGGCGCCCCGCGCTTTTCTCGCTCGGGCGACGGTGCGTGTTCGCGGACGCCCATCGGGGCAAGATTGGAAGGCATGAGCTTCGGCCCCCTTTCCGCCATCGTCCTCGCAGCAGGAGAAGGCTCCCGCATGCGATCGCAGCGACCGAAGCCGCTCCACCGGCTCTGCGGTCGGCCGATGGTCCTCCACGTGCTCGACGCGCTGGCGGAGCTCGACATCGACCGCGCCGTGGTGGTGGTCGGCCATGGCGCGGAGTGGGTCGGTCGTACGCTCGTCGACCATGCGCCGAAGAACTTCTCCCTCGAGCTCGTCACCCAGCACGAGCAGCTCGGAACCGGCGACGCCGCCGCCGTCGGTCTGACCGGGTTGCTCGACGACGCGACATCCGCCGACGACCAGGAGGGGGACGTGGTCGTCCTGCCGGGCGACACGCCGCTCGTCCGTCCCCCGACGCTCGCCGCGCTGGTCCGTCATCACCGCGAGCGGCACGCAGGCGCAACCCTGCTGACGGCCGATGTCGACGAGGCCGGCGGCTACGGCCGCATCGTGCGCGGGAAGGACGGCACGGTCGTGCGCGTCGTCGAGGACCGGGACGCGAGCAGCGAGGAGAAGGCGATCACCGAGATCAACACGTCGATCTACTGCTTCCGGCGGAGCGTCCTCGCCCCCTCGCTCCGGCGGCTCAGGCCCGCCAACGAGCAGGGCGAGTACTACTTGTCGGACGTCATCGAGGTGCTGTCCGACGCCGGCTACGGCGTGGAGGCGCTCGTCGTCGCAGACCCGATGGAGGCTGCAGGCGTCAACGACCGTGCACAGCTCGCTGCTGCAGAGGCGGAGCTGCGCGATCGCATCAACGAGCGCTGGATGCGCCGCGGCGTGACGATGTGGGATCCCGAGCGCACCTATGTCGACGCCGACGTCCAGCTCTCGACCGACGTGTCGTTGCTGCCGGGCGTGATCCTTCGTGGCGAGTGCACGGTCGGCGAAGCCGCCGAGATCGGTCCCGAGTCCACGCTGGTCGACACGCAGGTCGGCGAGCGGGCAGAGGTCCGCAACAGCGTCTGCATCGGCGCCGTGATCGGTCCCGGCGCCCGGGTCGGCCCGTTTGCGACGCTCGGGCCGGGAGCCGAGGTCGCGCCCGGGGACACGGTCCCGCCGTTCACGAGCCTCGGCGGGGACGCGGGACGGCTTCACGCCGGCCCGGCCGGCACTTTCGGTTCCGACGAGCCGACCTGGTAGGCCCGATCGACCGTTCATGTCCATGCCGTGGAAGACCCGGCCGCGCCCTTCGATGCGAAGAGGTAGCGTCACCGGCGTGGAGTTCATTCCGCGGCGCCGGCTCGTCCTCGTCTCGGGCCGCTCGCACCCGGCCCTCGCGCAGCAGATCGCGGCCCACCTCGGCGTCGAGTTGAGCGAGGCGAACCTCCGGGAGTTCGCGAACGGGGAGATCCACTGCCGCTACGACTCGTCGGTGCGCGGTTGCGACGTCTTCATCGTGCAGACGCACTGCGGGCCGGTCAACGACTCCCTCATGGAGCAGCTGATCATGATCGATGCGGCGAAGCGGGCGTCGGCGAAGCGGATCACCGCCGTGTGCCCCTATTACGGCTACTCCCGGCAGGATCGGAAGTCGACGGGAAGGGAGCCCATCACGTCCAAGCTCGTGGCGGACATGCTGTCCACCGCCGGGGCGGACCGCGTGGTGAGCGTCGACCTCCACTCGGGCCAGATCCAGGGGTTCTTCGACGTTCCCTTCGACCACTTGACGGCGACGCCGGTCCTCGAGGCCTACCTGCGCGAGCGGATCTCCGACTGCTCGGGGGACATCGTCGTCGTGGCGCCCGACGCTGGCCGCGTGAAGGTCGCCGAACGCTACAGCCAGCATCTCGGGACGGACCTCGCCCTCGTGCACAAGACGCGCCCGAGGGGCACGGCCAACCAGGTCGAGGCGCGCCACGTCGTCGGCGACGTCGCCGGCCGACGCTGCGTGATCATCGACGACATGATCGACACCGCAGGCACGGTCGCGGCCGCCGCCGAGCTGCTCGCGGACGCCGGCGCCTCCGACATCTGGGCGATGGCTACCCACGGCGTCCTTTCCGACCCAGCGGCAGACCGCCTGAAGTCTGCGCCCGTCTCGAGGGTGGTGGTGACCGACACGCTTCCGATCCCCGAGGACCGCGTGTTCGAGAAGCTCGAGGTGCTGTCGGTGGCCAAGGTGATCGCCGACGCCATCGACGCGGTCTTCGAGGACACCTCGGTCTCGGAGATCTTCGGCGGTGAGAACCTGGCTTGAGCCGCCGAGGTGGAGAGCGCGCCAGGCCCCGGTGGAGGAACCATCCGCCCGCACGCTACGCTTGACGGCCGTTCGCCCAGCGTGCACCGCTCCCTCGAAAGGTCGGGCACGCGTCGGCGGCGAGTCCGGTGGTGATGCCGCCGAGTCGTTCCAGGTTCCCCCGAAGGAGACCCCATGCCCGAGATCGTCCTGGAAGCCGAGGCCGGAAGGCCGCTCGGCTCGCCCGCCTCCCGGCGGCTCCGCGCCGAAGGGAAGATCCCGGGCATCGTGTACGGCCACGGCGCCGAGCCTGTCCCCGTGGCGGTCGTAGGCCGTGACCTGCGCATCGCGCTCTCGGGCTCTGCGGGAGCCAACGCCCTCCTCTCGCTCCGCGCGGGGGGCAAGACGTACCTCGCGATCGCCCGCGAGCTCCAGCGCCACCCGGTGAGCGGGACGGTCACGCACATCGACTTCCAGATCGTCCGTCGCGACGAGATCGTCGCCGCGGACGTCCCGGTCACGCTCGTCGGGGAGGCGGTCGAGGTGCACCACGGCGACGGGCTGGTCGACCAGCAGCTGTTCGCTCTTCCGGTGCGTGCGAGGCCGGCGGACATCCCGACGCACGTGGAAGTCGACATCTCTGCGCTCACGATCGGCACCGTGATCCGTGTCGGCGACCTCGTGCTCCAAGACGGGGTGACCGTCGACCTCGACGCCGACGTCCCGTTGGTGTCCGGCGTTCCGCCGAGGGTCCAGGCGGTGGAAGGTGCCGAGGGGGCCTCTGCCGAATCCGGAGCCGCTGGGGGGCCGTCCGCCGAGGGCGGGTCATCCGGCTCCGCAGCGCAGCAAGAGGGCTAGGCGCTGGCGCCGCTCTTCGGCGGCCGTGGCCCCGGCCGTGGCCGCGCTGCGGAACAAGGGCCCCGGCGCGGCACGCCGGCCGACGTGCTCGTGGTCGGCCTGTCGAACCCGGGCCCCGACTACGACGGCACGAGGCACAACGTGGGTGCAGAGGCCGTGCGCGCGCTCTCGCGCCGACGCGGCTCCGGCCGCCTGCGGCCGGAGAAGGGCCAGCGGGCGGTCGTCGAGGAGATCAGGATCGGGAGCGCGCGGGTCGCGCTGGCCGTGCCCAACACCTACATGAACGAGTCCGGCGCCGCCGTTCGCCCCCTCATGCGCCGGTTCGGCATCGACGACCCGTCCCGCGTCGTCGTCCTCCACGACGAGCTGGACCTCCCGCCGGGACGGATCAGGGTCAAGCTCGGGGGCGGGCTCGCGGGCCACAAGGGGCTCCAGTCGATCCGCGACCACCTCCACACCGTCGAGTTCGTTCGTGTGCGGATCGGGATCGGGAAGCCGCCGGGGCGTCAGCGCGGAGCGGACTTCGTGCTGCGGAGGCCGGGCAAGGCCGAGCGCGAGCTGCTGGACGGCGCGATCGAGGCCGCCGCCGACGCGGTCGAGATCGTCGTGAGCGACGGGGTGGACGCTGCGATGAACCGGTGCAACGGCGAGGGTTGAGGCCGCCCCCTTGGCCGGTCCGCGTCCTTCGACACCGAAGACGGCTCCCCGTTCGGCCCCTGCGCCTTCGTCGGCCGGGCCCACCGGGCCCGTCGAGCCGGCGTTGCCCTCCGAGGCGCCGAGCGCACCGCTTGCGCCGCTGACCGGCGCGCTGCGCCACGAGCAGTCGTTCACTCGGATCGTCGGAGCCCCCGACGCGACCCTCGCGGTCGCCGGCCCGGCGCAGGCGTTCGCGGTCGCCGGTCTCGCGCGGCTTGCCGACCGCCGTCCGTTGCTCGTCGTCACCGCGACGGAGGCCGACGCCGACCGGTTCGCCGCCGATCTGGCCTGCTTCGTCGCCGCCGAGCCCGAGGCGGGAGGCGGAGACGACTCCCACGACTCGCACGACTCGCGCGACCCGGGGCTCGCGGTCGCGGGCGCGCTGTCCGACCCGGTGGTCCGGCTGCCCGCGTGGGAGACGCTTCCCTTCGAGAGGGTGAGCCCGGACGTCGCGACGATGGGCCAGCGCCTCGCGGTGATGTGGTCGCTCGCCGGGAGGGCAGGGGACGATGGCTCGCCGCCACGCCGCCCGACCTTCGTCGTCGCGTCGGTGCGCGCGCTGCTGCAGCGGCTGGCGCCCTGGCGGGAGATCGGCGGGCCGCTCGTCGTACGCCGGGGGGCTCGTCTCGACGTCCGCGAGACGGTGTCGTGGCTCGCTGCCGCGGGTTACCGCCGGGAGCCTCAGGTCGAGCACCGCGGGGAGCTCGCAGTGCGCGGCGGCATTCTCGACGTCTTCCCGTCCACGTCCGACGCGCCGGTGCGCGTCGACCTCTTCGGCGACGAGGTCGACCGCTTGACCTCCTTCGACGTGTCCGACCAACGGGCGACGCGTGCGCTCGACGCTGCCGTGGTCTACGGCTGCCGTGAGCTCGTGCTCACCGACGAGGTGCGAGCCCGGTCGGCCCAGCTCGCCGAGTCCGAGCCGTGGGGCCGGCGGCACTGGGAGCGCCTCGCAGACGGCGACCCGTTCGACGGCATGGAGTCGTGGCTGCCGTGGCTCCAGCCGGACGAGGAGCTGCTCACGGACCTCTTGGACGAGCGCTCCCAGGTGGTGGTGATCGAGCCTCGCCGCGTCCGGGACCGTGCGCTCGAGGTCGTCACCGAAGAAGCCGCGCTCGCCGACACGTTGGCGGCGACCTGGGGCGCGCGGTCTCGCGCCGGGGTGGCCGGGGTGGCCGGAGCGGACGGTGGGGAGGCCCCGGGCTCGGTCTTCCCGCGTCTCCACCTCCCGTTCTCCCGCCTGCTCGACCGGACGAAGGCGGCGTCGCTCGCGATCGTCCCCGTCGCCGGCACGCCGGACACGCCGACCGTCACGGTGCGGGGCTTCGAGCACGTCGCCGGCGACGCGGCCCGGCTGGCCCGCCAGGTGCGCACCCTCGTCGAGGAGGGCTTCTCCGTCACGTTGTGCTCGACCACCGTGCTCGGCACGTCCCGCCTCGCAGGGGTGCTGGCCCAAGAGGGCGTCGTCGCCCCGGCCGCCGAGCGCGCCGCGGGGACGGCGGGCGCGCGCGTGGTGACGGCCTCGCTCTCCGCCGGGTTCTCGCTCCCGGGCGCGCGCGTCGCCGTCCTCTCCGAGACCGACGTCACCGGCCGGCGCGCGGCCCACCGTCGCGCCCGCCCGAGGGTCCGGCCGACCGACGGGTTCTTCGACGACCTCGGCCCGGGTGGCTACGTCGTCCACCGCCAGCACGGGGTCGCCCGCTACGCGGGCATGACGACGCGCGCCGTCGCGGGCACGACCCGCGACTACCTCGTGCTCGAGTTCCGGGGGAGCGACCGGCTCTATCTCCCGGTCGACCAGATCGAGGCGATCACCCCCTACAGCGGCGGCGACTCGCCCACCCTGTCCAAGATGGGTGGCGCCGACTGGCAGCGTGCCCGTTCGAGGGCGCGGGCCGCCGCGGGCGAGGTCGCTCAGGAGCTCGTCGAGCTGTACCGGCGACGCCTGGAGGTCCTGGGTCACGGCTTCGCACCCGATTCGCCGTGGCAGCGAGAGCTCGAGTCGTCCTTCCCCTACACCGAGACCGCGGACCAGCTCCGTGCGATCGCGGACGTGAAGGCCGACATGGAGCTGCCGAGGCCGATGGACCGGCTCGTCTGCGGCGACGTCGGCTTCGGGAAGACCGAGGTCGCGGTGCGCGCGGTCTTCAAGGCGGTGCAGGACGGCAAGCAGGCTGCGGTCCTCGTGCCGACCACGCTGCTCGCGAGCCAGCACCACCAGACGTTCTCCGACCGCTTCGCCGCCTTCCCGGTGAGGGTCGAGCTGTTGAGCCGCTTCCTCTCGCCCTCCCAGGCCAAGAAGGTGGTCGACGGGCTGGCGGACGGCTCGGTCGACGTCGTGGTCGGCACCCACCGGCTGCTCGCCCAGGACGTCCGCTTCAAGAGCCTGGGGCTCCTCGTCGTCGACGAGGAGCAGCGCTTCGGGGTCACGCACAAAGAGGCGGTCAAACGGATCGCCGAGGGCGTCGACGTGCTCACCCTCACGGCGAGCCCGATCCCGAGGACGCTCGAGATGGCGCTCACCGGGATCCGCGACCTGTCCCTCGTGAACACGCCACCCGCGGACCGCCGGCCGATCCTCACCTACGTGGGCGAGTACGACGAGGCTGCGGTCTCCGAGGCGATCCGGCGCGAGCTCCTGCGCGAAGGCCAGGTCTTCTTCGTGCACAACCGCGTGATGGACATCGACGCGGTCGCAGGCAGGCTGCGCGCGCTCGTGCCCGAGGCCCGCATCGCCGTCGCGCACGGGCAGATGGACGAAGGGAGCCTCGAGCAGGTGGTGCTGGACTTCTGGGAGCGAAAGTTCGACGTGCTCGTGTGCACGACGATCATCGAGTCAGGGATCGACATGCCCTCGGTGAACACCCTCGTCGTCGACCGCGCCGACGCGCTCGGCCTCGGCCAGCTCCACCAGATCCGCGGCCGGGTCGGTCGCAGCTACCAGCGCGCGTACGCCTACCTCTTCCACCCCGCTGACCGGGTGCTGACCGAGCAGGCGTACGAGAGACTGCGCACGGTCGGCGAGCACACCGAGCTCGGCGCGGGCTTCAAGATCGCGATGCGGGATCTCGAGATCCGCGGCGCGGGCAACCTCCTCGGGTCGACACAGTCCGGGCACATCGCAGCCGTGGGGTACGACCTCTACGTCCAGATGGTCGCCGAGGCGGTGGCCGAGGCGCGCGGCGAGCCCCGCCCGGCTCCGCCGGCGGTGTCGCTCGACGTGCCCGGGGACGCGAGCCTCCCGAGCGATTACGTGCCCCTCGAGGACGCGCGACTCGAGGCCTATCGACGGCTCGCGGCGGCGACCTCGTCCGCCGACGTGGACGACATCGCCGAGGAGTGGGCCGACCGCTTCGGGCCGCCCCCTCGTGCGGCCACCGGGCTCCTCTCGCTCGCACGCCTGCGTGTCGAGTGCCTGCGCACCGGGATCCAGGAGGTGGCGGTGGTCCCGGCTCGCGTCGGCGGGGCGCGCCAGCCCGTGGCCAGGATCTCTCCCGTCACGCTCCCCGCCAGCGCACAAGTCCGGCTCCGCCGCCTCGTACCGGGCGCCGCCTATCGCGAGCAGCTGCACCAGCTCGTGGTGCCGCTCACCGGCGAGGGCCACCCCGCCGAGGTGCTCCGGTCGTTGGTGGTCGCCCTCCTCCCGCCGCCCGAGGACCCGGCAGTCACCGATAGCATGCGCGGCGCATGAAGCGGCTCGTCCTCCTGCTCGCGGCCGTCGCGGCCGCCGTCGCCCTCGCGGGCGCCTACCTCCCCTCCAGCGCTGCGACCGTGGGCCAGACGTCGATCAGCCGACAGGCCCTCGACTCGGACCTCTCGGCGATCGCCGGCAGCGCCGACTACGTGTGCTTCCTCTCGGAGGAGCGCCAGCTCTCGACCAACTCGAAGCTCCCGGTGCTCGGTGCGGGCACCGCGAGCGCCAAGGGCGGCATCTACGACGCGGCGTTCGTCGACAACTGGCTCGCGTCGATGGTCACCGACACGGTCATCTCTGCGCTGATCACCCGCGACGGCCTGCGCGTCACCCCCTCGGACCTCGCGACCGCCCGGGGCGTGCTCTCGCGTCGCATCACCGACGTCCTGGACACCTACGCGCGCGACTCCGGCCTGCCCTCGCCCAGCTGCAGCGGCAGCGGCCAGGCCGTGCTCTCCTCCCTTCCCCCTTGGTTCCGATCCGAGCAGGTGCGTGCCGAAGCCGCCCAGGCCCTGCTCGATGCACGCGCCGCTGGGTCGGGGCTCTCGGCCGGGGCCATCGCCACCTACTTCGCGCGGCACCGTGTGCTGTTCGACAAGGACTGCGTGGACGTCGTGGTGGTCCAGACCCCTTCCGCCGCAGCCCAGGTCGAGGCCGCGCTCGCCAGGGGCGTGAGCTTCGCCCACGAGGCACAGGTGGCCTCGCTCACACGGACGTCGGCGGCCAACGGGGGCGTCGCCGGCTGCGGGTACCTGCAAGGGACGTTCCTCGGCACAGCGGTCGGCAAGCTCGCCGTCGGCGCGGTGACGCCCGTCGTTCCCGGCGCCGGCGTCTACTGGGTGGTGAAGCTCGCGAGCAGGTCGGCGGTCTCGCTCCGCACCGCCCGGCTCACAGTCGTGACAGCCATCCTGCGCGCCGGCCAAGGGCGCGCCGACGCGGTGCTGGTCGCGGCGCTGCGGTCGACCAGCGTCGGTGTGGACCCGCGCTACGGCGGCGCGTCTGCGCACAGCCTCGCACTCGTCCTGCCGGCGCCCTCGCCGCCTCCCGGCGCCGAGCTCTCGCCGTCGGCCAACCGCCCCACCTTGACAGCAGCCAGTTCGTGAGCGCCGCGAGGTAGGTGGGGCTCGGGTGGCTCGGCCGCACGTCACCGTCGTCGGCCTGGGCCCCGCCGGCGAGGACCTGATCCCGTCCACGACCCGCGAGCTGTTGTGCTCCGCGACGATGGCGTTCCTGCGCACCTCGCGCCATCCGGCGGCCTCGGCCTTGTTCGGGCCGGGCTCGTCCGTCCCTCCCGCCTCGGGTCGATCCGCGAAGCCCACCTCCGCCTCGGGGCCGTCCGCCGCCGCCGTCGCCGCGTTCGACCACCACTACGACGAGGCAGAGACGTTCGACGAGGTCTACGAGCGCATCGTGGAGGACCTGGTGGCCGCGGCGCAGGCGGTGTCGGCCGGCGGCGGCCAGGTCGTCTACGCCGTCCCGGGCTCGCCGATGGTCGGCGAGCGCACCGTCGAGCTCTTGCGCTCGGACCCGAGGATCGACGTCACCCTCGTCCCCGCCATGTCCTTCCTCGACCTCGCCTGGGCGCGCCTCGGCGTGGACCCCCTGGCTGCGGGTGTCCGGCTGGTCGACGGCACCCGCTTCGCCGTGGAGGCCGCTGGAGAGCGCGGCCCGCTGCTCGTCGCCCAGTGTTGGTCCCAGACGGTGCTCTCCGAGGTGAAGCTCGCGATCGGCGACGTGGAGGCGTCGGAGGACGTGGCGGTGACCGTCCTCCATCATCTCGGCCTCGACGACGAGGTGGTCGTCGTCGTCCCCTGGCACGAGCTCGATCGCGCCATCGTGCCCGACCACCTGACCACCTTGTGGGTGCCCGAGCTGGCCGCGCGGGTGGCCGGCGAGCTGGCCGCCCTGGACGAGCTGGTGCGGCGCCTCCGGCACGATTGCCCCTGGGACCGCCAGCAGACCCACACGTCGCTCGAGCGGCACCTCTTGGAGGAGGCCTACGAGGTCCTGGAGGCGATCGACGCCCTCGAGCGGGCGCGCCACGACGACGGAGCGGGCCGGGACGGCGACGCCGGGCAGCGTGCGGCGCTCCACCTCGAAGAGGAGCTCGGCGATCTCTTGTTCCAGGTCTTCATCCACTCGCGCCTGGCCGCCGAAGAGGGGAGCTTCACCGTCGCAGACGTGGCGAGGTCCCTCCACGACAAGCTCGTCTCGCGCCACCCCCACGTCTTCGGCGACGTCGCGGCCCACGACGCGGTGACCGTGGTGGCGAACTGGGAGGAGATCAAGAAGAAGGAGAAGGGGCGCGCGAGCGTGACCGACGGCATCCCCGCTGCGTTGCCGTCGTTGGCGCTCGCAGTGAAGCTGCAGCGCAAGTCCGGCGCAGTGCCAGGAGCGTCGCTGGCGGAGCCGGGCACGCTCCGGGCCGACGCAGGGGCGCTGCTGGACGCGCTGGCCGGGGTCGGCGCCGAGACGGCGCCCGTCGCCGACGCGTCGGCGCGCCGGACCCAGGAGCCGGAGAGCCCGCCCGCCGACGTCGCGGGCGCGCTGCTGTGGGCGGTCTCGGACCTCGTGAGACGTGCAGGCGTCGAGCCCGAAGACGCGCTGCGCGCGGAGGCGGGAAGGTTCGCTGCCCGTCTTCGCGAGGCGGAGCGCCGCGCCGAGCAGCTGGGCAAGGAGAGCCGGATCGAGCGGCGGCGAGCGAGCGAAGACCGGACGCCTCCTCCAGGCTGATCCCGTTCGAGCGCGCCGCAGCGTTGCCGGACGCGGAGCCGGCACGGAAGACCCGATGCTGCTGAGGCGATCCGGTAGCGTGGAGTGCCGCCGAACGGCTGTGACTGCGCCAGGGAGCTGATCGATGAGCACGATCGAACACGTCGTCGGTCGCCAGGTTCTGGATTCGCGCGGGAACCCGACGGTCGAGGTCGAGGTCATCCTCGACAGCGGCGCCCGCGGGCGCGCCATCGCGCCGTCTGGGGCCTCCACCGGTGTCCACGAGGCCGTCGAGCTACGCGACGGCGACGGCCCGTACGGGGGGAAGGGCGTCCAGCGCGCGGTGGCGAACGTGCAGGAGGAGATCGCGGGCGCGCTCGCCGGGATGGACGCGCTCGACCAGCGGGGGGTCGACATGGCAATGGTCGATCTCGACGCCACCCCCGACAAGAGCCGGCTCGGCGCCAACGCCATCGTCGCGACCTCGCTCGCGGTCGCGAAGGCGGCTGCGTTCGAGCTCGAGCTCCCCCTCTACCGCGCCATCGGAGGCGTGAACGCCCACACGCTCCCGCTCCCGATGCTGAACGTCGTCAACGGCGGCGTGCACGCGCGCAACTCGATCGACTTCCAGGAGTACATGCTCGTGCCCGTCGGCGCTGCGTCGTTCGGTGAGGCCCTTCGCTGGAGCGTGGAGACGTACCACGCGCTGCGCGGGCAGCTCTTCCGGCGCGGCCTCTCGGTGGCGGTCGGTGACGAGGGAGGCTTCGCCCCGGACCTGCCGACCAACGAGGAGCCGCTCAAGGTGCTCCTCGAAGCGATCGAGGCGGCGGGCCGCACCCCCGGCGAGGAGATCGCGATCGCGCTCGACCCCGCGGCGAGCGAGCTGTGGAAGGACGGGGCGTACGAGCTCGTCGGGGAGGGTCGCCGGCTCGCTCCGGACCAGTTGGTCGAGTACTGGGCGGACGTGGTCGACCGCTATCCGGTCGTCTCGCTCGAAGACGGCATGGCAGAAGACGACTGGGAGGGCTGGGCTGCACTCACGGCTGCGATCGGCGACCGAGTCCAGCTCGTCGGGGACGACCTGTTCGTGACCGACGTCGCGCGCATCGAGCGCGGTATCGAGGCAGGCGTGGCCAACGCGGTGCTGATCAAGGTGAACCAGGTCGGCACGTTGACCGAGACCCTCGACGCGATCGAGCTGGCTGCACGCGCGCGCTACCGCCCGGTGATCTCCCACCGCTCGGGCGAGACCGAGGACACCACCATCGCAGACCTGGCGGTGGCGACGAACGCCGGGCAGATCAAGACGGGTGCTCCCTGCCGGACCGACCGCGTGGCGAAGTACAACCAGCTCTTGCGCATCGAAGAGGACCTCGGGCCGTCCGCGTCCTTCCCGGGCCGGGACGCCCTCAGCAGAGGGCGGCGTGCGGAGACCCGGTAGCTCGTTGACGCGCCGCCGGGCTCCTGCGACCCCCGGCTCCGGCTCGTTGACGCGCCGCAGGGCTCCTGCGACCCCCGGCTCCGGCTCGCCGACGCGCCGCCGGGCTCGGGGACCGTCCCGAAGAGCTGCTCGCACCCCCTCACGCGCCACGGTGTCCCCGACCGCTCCGCGCGCGCCGGCCGGGCGACCGGCGAGGTCGCGTACGGAGCGCCGGAACGCCGCGCGGGTGCGCCGCAACCGTCTCTCCCTCGCCCTCGCGGTGCTCGTCTCGGCGGTGATCGTCGGGGCGTGGTTCCCGGTGTCCGCCCTCCTCCACCAGCGCGAGCAGCTCGCCGCCGCCTCCGCGCAGCTGAGCCGGCTCGACGGCGAGAACGCGGCGCTCGGGCGCCACGAGAGACAGCTGCGCACACTGTCGGCCCTCGGCCGGATCGCCCAGGACCAGCTCGGTCTCGTGCCGCCCGGGGACCAGGCGTACCAGGTGCTCCCGCCCAGCGGCACGACCGGCTCCGACGGGACGCTCGCACAGACAGGCCCGGCAGGGAGCGGTCGTGGCTCCTCTCGGACCCAGAGCCGCGCGGGCGGGTCGCCCGGCGCTTCCCGGTCGTCGGGACCGACCCACGTCGTGACCACGACGGGGGGCTTCTTCACGCGGATCCTCCGGACCCTCGAGTTCTGGCGATGAGCGAGCCGCCCGAGCCGCGCCTCGGCGCGGCCGCGCAAGACCGTTCGTCGCGCGGCGCGCGGGTCGCGGTGCCCGGAGCGGAGGAGCAGCGCCGCGACGACCTCGCGATGGTGACCGCGCTCCTCGGCCATGCGCCCCGCGGCGACCTCGCGGTCGTGAGGCGCCGCCGCGACCGGGTCCCGTCGGTCATCGAGAACGCGCCGTTGCTCCACGACGGGACGCCGATGCCGACTCGTTTCTGGCTCGTGGACCCCGAGCTCCGCTCGGCCGTCTCGAGGCTCGAATCGGAGGGAGGGGTGCGCGCGGCCGAGGCGGCGGTCGACCCGGCGGAGCTCGCGCGGGCGCACGAGCGCTACGCGGCGGAGCGGGACGCGCTCATCCCTGCGGGCCGACGGGGACCCCGGCCGACCGGGGGCGTGGGGGGCGCGCGAGCCGGGGTGAAGTGCCTGCACGCCCACCTCGCCTGGTGGCTGGCTGGGGGAGACGACCCGGTCGGTGCCTGGGTGGCAGAGCGGCTGGGCACGAGCCGCGAGCTGCCAGATCAGCCCGAGGAGGTCCGGTCGCGTCGAGCCGGGGCAGCGACCGGCTCCTCGGGAGCGCAGGATCCCGGGAGCCGGCGCGCGCCGCCGTCCGTCCGAGGCGGCTCGCACGCGGCCGACAGGCTGCTCGAGCGCAAGGACTACCGCACGCTCTCCGTGATCGTCCCGGTGTACAACGAGCGGGCGACCGTCGCCGAGATCATCCGCCGGGTGCGTGCCGCGGACGTGCCGCTCGTCGTGGACGTCGTGGTCGTCGACGACGGGTCGACCGATGGCACCGACCAGGTGCTCGCCGCCGTCGCGGACTCCACCGTGCGTGTGGTCAGGCACGAGCGCAACCGCGGAAAGGGCGCGGCAGTGCGCACGGCGCTCGAGCGTGCGACCGGCGACCTCGTGATCGTCCAGGACGCGGACCTCGAGTACGACCCCGACGACTGGTCGCAGCTGCTCGATCCGATCTTGAAGCACAAGGCGCACGTCGTCTACGGCAGCCGGTTCACCGGCGGCCGGAAGAACATGCTCCTCCTCCATTGGATCGGGAACCGCTTCCTCTCGCTCGTGACCAACCTCCTCTACGCGACGACGCTCTCGGACATGGAGACGTGCTACAAGGCCTTCGACCGGCGCGTGATCGACGGCATGACGATCGAGTCCGACCGATTCGAGTTCGAGCCCGAGATCACCGCCAAGGTCCTGCGTCGCGGCTACCGCATCTACGAAGTGCCGATCAGCTACGCAGGCCGGGAGCCCGAAGAGGGGAAGAAGATCACGTGGCGAGATGGTTTCAGCGCGTTGCGCGCGCTCGTCAAGTTCCGCTTCACCCGGTTGTGAGCGTCTCCGGCGCGCCGTCGGAGAGCGCCCGGACGGCCCGGTCGTGAGCGTCCCGGGTGCGCCTGCGACCGGCGCCGGGCCCGTCGCGGCGGTCGACTGCGGCACGAACTCGACGCGCCTCCTCGTCCTCGGCGACGGCCGCCAGCTCGTCCGGCTGATGCGGATCACGCGGCTGGGCCAGGGGGTGGACGCGGCCGGCGTCCTCGATGCCGCCGCGATCGCCCGCACCCTCGCCGTCCTCCAGGAGTACCGAGGGGTGCTCGACCGCCACGGGGTGCGGGCGGTCCGGATGGCGGCCACGTCCGCGGTGCGCGACGCGGCCAACGGGGCGGAGTACCTCGATGCCGCCAGCCACGTCATCGGCGTCCCGGCCGAGCTCCTGAGCGGGGAGGAGGAGGGGCGCCTCGCGTTCGCAGGCGCGACCTCGGACCTTCCCCCGAGCGACGGGGTCCGCGTCGTGGTGGACATCGGGGGAGGGTCGACCGAGCTCATCGCCGGCACCGGGCGCGCGATCGGCGTGGTGTCGCTCGACGTCGGCTGCGTCCGTCTGACCGAGCGGTTCTTCCACCACGATCCTCCGTTGCCAGCGGAGCTGGCGGCGTGCGACGAGCTCGTCGCCGCCGAGCTCGACCGTGCGGCGCGCACGCTCCCCGCCCTCGAAGGCGGCGGGCTCGCGGCCTGCCTCGTCGGCCTCGCGGGCACCGTCTCGACGCTGTCGATGCTCGACCAGGGGCTTCACGAGTACGACTGGGACAGGGTCCACCACTCCGTGCTCGAGCTCGCCGGAGTGGAGCGCTGGTGCGCGACCCTGATCGCAGAGCCGTCGTCGTCACGGGCGCGACGTCCGGGGATGGCGGAAGGCAGGGAGGACGTCATCGCCGCCGGTGTCCTGGTGCTCCGAGAGGTGATGCGGCGGTTCGGGTTCTCCCGGTGCCTGGTGTCGGAGACCGACATCCTCGACGGCCTGGCTGCCAGCCTGCTCGGCGCTCCGGGGTCAGCGCGCTGACAGCGGCTCCGCCTCGTGCGCCGCCACCGGCGCCGGTGGCGGCGCCGGTCCCGCCGCCGAGTCCGGGGATCGTCCCTTGCGCCGCCGGCGCTGTCGCAGCGCCAGCGCCCAACCTGCGACGATCGCTGCGACGCCGGCGAGGAAGGCCGCGAGCCCGCCGTCTTCGTGAGGCGGCGTGAACGAGAACGTGACGACGCTCGGGCCGGCAGGCAGCGCGACCTCCTGGAAGAGGTGGTCGCGCGTCCGCACGGGCGCCTGGCGGCTCCCCACGGTCGCCGTCCATCCCTTCATCGAGAGCTCCCGTCGCAACAGCTCGGCGGGGCGGCGGCAGTCTGCCACGACCCGGTCGAGGCTCTCGTGCGACAGGCTGCAGGGGGCCGGGCCCGATGCGGACGGTGCCGCCCCGGAGATCACCGAGAAGTAGTGAGAGGGATGGGGCGTCACGTACACGTCGGCGTTGGCGTCCGCGTAGACGAGTTTCAGGCCGAGTGACCGGCTCGTCGCCGCGGGGATCCTGCCTGGCGACGCCACGATGGCGCGGACGTCGATCTGCTCGTAGGCGGCGAAATTCTTGACGAGCTCCTGCAGAGGGGTGGGTCCTGTCGAACGCAGGAGCGTGTCGCCGGTGAAGATGTTCGGGAGCACGTTCGTGTCGAGACGGCTCGTGATGTAGGACGTGTAGCTCTTCGGCATGGGGAGGTCGTTCACGTCCACTTCCCCGATGCCGAAGTAGCTCCCGTAATTCGGCGTGAAGGGACCGAGCGTGTAGAAGCGGCCCAGCCCGGTGCGCGCGCGGACTGCGTCGACGAGACCCATGTCCACGCGTGCGCTGCGCGGCGCGGAGAACTCGGGGCCGACGAACATCACGAGCGCGTCGACGACGATCAGACCCACGATCACGCCGGTGCGCAGGCGGCCTCGGAGCGCGACGGCCGCGACCGCCACCAGGAGCATGACGCCGAACCCCCACACCACCGACGCCACGGCGAAATGGCTGGCACTGGTCGAGCTGAGCTCGTTGGCGAGCCCGCGGCCCATGTCGAGCAGGACCAGCGCGACGGCGACGGCGGCGGTCAGCGATGCCAGCACGTACCACCTCGGCACCGCCTTGCGCCGGAGGTCGTCGACGGCGAGCGCCGCGAGCACGACCGCGGCGAGCGCGACGGAGGGCGGGAGATAGCGATATGCGGCGACCTGGTTCATGAGCGGCAGCAGGTCGAAGAGCCGGTGGAGCGGGCCGATGTCGTAGATGCGGCCCAGCGCGAGGACGATCCACGCGGCGAGCGCGACGCGCAGCGGGCGGAGACGTCGATCGTAGAGGGCGACGAGGCCGAGGAGCAGGAGGGTCGTCGTGAGGTAGCCGCCGACGTTGGCCCAGAAGTCCCGCAGCAGACCCGTCGGGTCGTTCGCGGTGTAGCCGAAGATCGGTCCGAAGACGTAGGGGAAGAACAGGGCCGCCGCGGAGGGACGGTCCAACGCGACGGCGTCGAACCCGATCCCGTGCCTGCCGAGGTAGGCGGAGGGCAGGTAGTCGACGAACGCGATGACGAGCGGCGCGGCGAGCGCGACGCCCGCGACTGCGCCGGCGGCGAGCTTCCGCAGGTAGGCGAGGATCTGTGCACGGGTCAGCCCCACGCAGCGGACGAGCGCCCACACGAGCGCGAAGATGCCGTCGAGGTAGGCGACCTCGGGAAAGCCCGCGTACACCGAGAGCGCCAGCGCGAGGGCCACGAGCCACCAGCGCCCTGCCTTCTGCTCGGTCGCGGCCACGCGTGCCTGCTCGGCCGCGAAGACGAGGAGCGGCAGGAGCGCGATCGGGTTGACGGCAGCGTGCCGGAACCACGCGAAGGCGCCGTCCAGCGCGAAGGCGCAGCCTGCGCCTGCTGCGATCCACCGCGAGACGTCCAGGCGCACGATCACGCCGTAGGCCGCCGCGCCGGACGCCGCCTCGAGCAGCATGTGGAACGGCAGCTGACCGCCGAAGAGCACCAGGAAGAGGTTGGGCGGGAAGAACGCGGCGGACTGCATCTCGCCGGCCAGCGGCGCGCCGAGCCCCTCGTAGGGGTTCCACCACGGAAGCTTCCCGTGGACCAGGTCGAGCATGGCGAGGTGCCCGAGCGACTGCGCGGTCGTTCCGCTGTTCGGGTCGATCGTCGACTGACCGCCGACGACCCCTGCGGTGTGGATGATGCCGAGGCCGCTCGTCCAGTAGAGCGGGTTCGGGTCGAAGACGCCGAGGAGGAACAGCAGGTTCGCCACGACGACGACGGCGACGACGAGCGCGACGGGTCCGAGCCAGCTCGCCGAGGCCGCGCGGCTCAGCGCTCCCGCGGCCCGCGACGCGGCCCGGGGATGCCTCGACCCCCCGGCGACCGTCTGCACGGCCGACGACCCTAGGCGAGCACGGACCGAAGAGTCGCCATCTTCGGCGCGGCGCTCGCGGGTAACCTCCCGGGGTGGCCGGTGATCCGTCGAACGAGCGTGCCGCGCCCAGGTCCAGGTCCAGGACCCCTGCAGCGTCGGACTTCGACGAGGCGTACTTCCACTCCCGTTGCGGGCCGCGGCCCTATCGGAAGGGCGAAGCCTCCTGGGAGACGTTCTTCGCCCGGGTCGCCGACGACGTGGTCCGCAGCTTCTCGCCCAAGACCGTTTTCGACGCAGGGTGCGGGGTGGGCTTCCTCGTCGAGGCGCTGTGGGACCGGGGAGTCGAGGCGCACGGCCGTGACATCTCGGAGTACGCGATCTCGAAGGTGCGGCGCGAGACCGCCGCGTACTGCCAGGTCGGCTCGGTGACCGACCCGATCGACGGCACCTACGACCTCGTGGTGTGCCTCGACGTCTTGGAGCATCTCGACGCGGACGGGGCAGACCGTGCCATCGAGCAGCTCACCGCCGCATCGGACCGTGTCCTGTTCTCGTCCACTGCGAAGGACGTCGGAGAGCCGACGCACCGGACCGTCCGACCGGCGATCTACTGGCTGCGGCGGTTCGCCCGCCGCGGCTTCGTGCCGGTCCTCGGCTACGACGCGACCTACGTGAGCCCGCAGGCACTCCTGTTCGAGCGCGCCGGGACGCCGAGCCAAGACGATGTGCTCGTCGGCGCGGCGGAGCTCGTCGCATTGCGGCTCGCGCAGGCCGACGGAGGGAGGCGACCCCCCGCGCTCGGCTCCAGCGCGGCAGGCGTCGTGGACCGTGAGCTCGAGCTGCGCTTCGGCGGCCTCGTCCGCTCGCTCGAGGCGTACCAGCGGGAGGCGGAGGCGGCCCGCGCGGAGCTCCGGGCCCTCGAGGCGACGCGGGTGATGCGCTACACGAGAGGAGCTCGCCGCGTCTACGGGAAGCTGCGTGCCCTCTCCGCGCGCGATCAGGTGCAGGTGCAGGTGCAGGTGGACAGCGTCGCGCCGAAGGCGACGCGCGATCCGACGTACGAGCTGTGGATAGCGCAGTTCGACGAGATGGACGACGGCCGCCGGCGCGCGCTCGGTGACCGGCTCGCCCGGCTGCCCTCGCGGCCGCTGGTCTCGATCGTCATGCCCGTCTACGACACCCCGGAGCGCTACCTGCGGGAGGCGCTCGACTCGGTGCTCGCCCAGGTGTACGACAACTGGGAGCTCTGCGCCGTCGACGACTGCTCGACGGCGGCCTGGGTGCCCAAGATCCTCGAGGACTACGCCGCAGCCGACGAGCGCATCCGCGTGGCGCGACGCGAGACCAACGGGCACATCTCTGCCGCGTCCAACACCGCCCTCGAGATGGCCCGGGGCGAGTGGGTCGTCCTCCTCGACCACGACGACACGCTGAGCCCGCAAGCCCTCGCATTGGGCGTCCTCGCCCTGGCGGACCGGCCGGACGCGGGGCTCCTCTACAGCGACGAGGACAAGATCGACGAGGGGAACCGTTCGGTCCCCTTCTTCAAGCCTGACTTCGACCCGCTGCTCCTCCTCGCGCAGAACTACCTCTGCCACATGACGATGGCGAGGGCAGACCTCGTGCGGAAGGTGGGCGGCTTTCGCGAAGGGCTCGAGGGCAGCCAGGACTGGGACCTCGTGCTCCGCGTCAGCGAGCGCCTCTCCGCCGACCAGATCGTCCACGTGCCCCACGTCCTCTACCACTGGCGCATGCACGCGGGCTCGACGTCCTCGGCGCGCGCGGCCAAGCCGTACGCGACGCGTGCGGGGGCGAGAGCCGTGACGGACCACCTCTCACGCGTCGGTGCGCCCGGCGCGGTGACCGTGAACGAGGTGACCGGCATCGTGCGAGTGAAGTGGCAGCTCCCCTCCCGCCCGCCGAAGGTGAGCGTCATCATCCCGACGCGTGACGGCGAGTTCCTGAACCGCTGCCTGGCGAGCCTCTACGCGACCACCGACTACCCCGACTACGAGGTGGTCATCGTCGACAACGGGAGCGAGACGGACACGGTGAAGGACCTCTTCTGCGACTACGGCTCCGTGGCGAAGGTCCTTCACGACGACCGGCCGTTCAACTTCTCTGCGCTGAACAACGGCGCCGTCGCCCACTGCACGGGTGAGGTCCTCTGCTTCCTCAACGACGACTGCGAGATCGTCTCGAGCAGCTGGCTCGCAGAGCTCGTCTCCCAGGTCCTCCAGCCCGGCGTCGGCGCGGTGGGGGCCAAGCTCTTGTACCCCGACGGACGTGTCCAGCACGCGGGCGTCGTGCTCGGCCTGGGCGGCATCGCGGGTCATGCCGAGCGGCTCGCGGACCGGCTCTCCCACGGACATTTCGGCTGGCTCCAGACCGCACGCTCGCTCTCGGCGGTCACCGCCGCGTGCATGGTGGTGCGCCGCGACGTGTTCGAGAGGCTCGGCGGCTTCGACGAGATCAACCTGAGCGTCGCCTTCAACGACGTGGACTTCTGCCTGCGGCTGCGTGAGGCGGGCTGGCGGGTGGTCTGGGCGCCGAACGCCGTGCTCGTGCACCGGGAGTCCGTGAGCCGCGGCCACGACCCCGACGTGCGCCCCGACGCCTTCGGCGAGGAGGTGGCCTACATGGAGCGGCGCTGGAGCCAGGTCCTGCGGGCGGACCCCGCCTACAACCCGAACCTCACCCTCGAGAGCTGGGACTTCTCGCTCGCGTTCCCCCCTCGCGCGCTGTGGTGGGCCGAATGACCTGAGGGCGTCGTTCCGCTGGGGCCGTGGTGGTGGAGGGCCCGGAGGCGGACGGGCGAGACGGGACGTTCAGCGCGGGGCGCCGTCCGCCGGGGCGGCCAGACCGAGCGCCCCGGCGAGCCTCGCCACGACGGCGTGGGGGTCGCCGTACCAGCGGTCGGCCACCTCCCGGCCGAACGACGCGAGCGCCGTCCGGGTGGCGGGGTCGTCGAGCGCTTCCGCGCAGGAGAGGAGCTCCGCGGTGGACGTGAACCGCATGCCGCCCGCGGCGCTCGCCAGCCTGTCCGCCGCAGAGCCGCCTGGCACGACGATGGGCACGCCGAGCCGGAGCGCCTCGACGCACTCCCGCGCGTACACGTCGCCGGGCAGGAGGTCCACGACGCCTTTGGACTGCGCCATGAGGATCCACAGGTCCATGCGCGTGTGCACGTCGAACTGCGCCACGCACGAGCGAGACCGCCACGCGCGCGCCACCCCCCCTTCGACCACGACGACGTGCTGGCGGGCAAAGCGTGCGAGCAGCCAGCGGGTGCGACGCGATGGGTTCGGTGTGGCCGGCACGCCGGGGTGGTCGCCGAGGACCAGCAGGTAGTCCGCTATCCCCCCGAGTCCGTCGTGGCGGCGGCTGCGCGCGTCGGGATGCACGCGTGCGTACAGACCCACGTGGTGCACGGCGGGCGCGGTTCCGGCCCCGCCGTCGGCGCCGTCGAGGCCGACGTCCAGCACCCCGTCGACCGTGAACCGGGCGCCGCCGACCGCGAGCACCGGCGCTCCCGCGGCGAGCGACCCAGCTGAGCGCACCAGCTCGCCGTCGCCGCGTCGCCCCGCCTCGACGACGACGGCTTCGTAGCGCACCCGCGGTGCGCGCGCCCCGCCGATCGGGGTCACGTCGAACGCGCCGTCCGCGAAGCTCGCGCCGTCGCCCGGCACGAAGACGTCGACCGGCGCCAGCCTGGACAGTGCGCCGGCGATGCTCCTCACGGCCTCGGCGATCTCGCTGTGCGGCGCCTCGACCCAAGAGGGGCTGAGCACGGCGATGCGGGGCTCGTTCACGCCGGATCCAGCCCCACGGGGGGGTCCCGGCGGGGCGGGCGGCGTCTTCGGCTTCATGACTGCTCGTCGCGCACGCGGTCGTCGAGGCCGCCGAGCGCGACCTGGACCCGAACCAGTTCCTCGCTCGTGCGGTCCAGCACCTCTTGGAGGAGCAGCTCGAGATTCCCCACGCGTGCCGTCACCTCGTCGACCCTCGCCGCGACGGCGTCGACCGCGCGGATGAGGTCCCCGATGAGCCCGCGGTCCGCTGCGGCGTCGGCACGCGCTGCAGCCACGACGCGGGCGCGTACCTTCGCCCGCACGCCGGCACCCCCACCGCCCGGTCCGTCGCCTGCGTCGGCCGCGCCGGGCGGCGCGCCCTGCCCGGCGCCGGCGAGCTGCGCCCACCTGAGGTGCAAGGTGGCGACCACTTCGGCGTCGTGCAGCGCCGGCGGCAGCGGCAGGGGATCGGCACGACGCGAGAACAGCCGGGGCGCCAGCGTGACGGCGGTCTCTACAGGCTCTGCCCCCGCGTCCGTGCAGGGTGCCTTGTCGTCCCGACCATCGGGTTCGGTCATCGGTCCACGCTCCTCGCGCCGTCGTGTGCTCCCGCTCCTGCCAGTTGCATCTCCGCCAACGCGCCGGCGATCACGGGTCCGGGCTCGTCGAGCGCCGCCGAGAAGTCGAGGTGGGAGAGGGCGCGGCTGTAGAAGGGGTCGCGCTCGTCGAGGGCCGCGCTCCAACGCTGAAGGAACGCCGCCGCGGTCTCTTCGCTCCCCGACGTGCCTCGGCTCGGCGACTCGTGGTGGACCAGCTCTGCGCCCGCTTCCAGCACGACGCGAAATCCACGGCGCCGAGCGCGCAGGCAGTAGTCGACGTCGTTGAAGTCGAGGCCGAGCGCTTCGTCGAACCCGCCGAGCTGCTCGAAGACCTCTCGGCGGGTGGCCATGCACGCGCCGGTGACCGCCGAGACGTCGCGGGTGAGGACGGCCATGCCGAGGTACCCCGGCCGACCCGGCTCGAGCCCCGCGAGCACGTGGCCGGTCGCGCCCGCAAGGCCGAGGACGATGCCCGCGTGCTGGAGCCGCCCGTCGGGGTAGACGAGACGGGCTCCTGCGACCCCGACCTCCGGCCGCAGCGCCTGCGCGACGAGCAGCTCCATCCACCCCCTCGACCCACCCTGGACGTCGTCGTTCACGAAGAGGAGCACCTCGCCGTGCGAATCGGCGGCGGCGGCGTTGTTGAGCGCAGCCCAGTTGAACGGGCGGTCGTCGCGTCGTACGAGCACGTCGACGTCCTGGCTCAGCCGGGCCTGCAGCCCCTCGAGGAGGGTGGCCGTCTCGGGCTCCGTCGAGCCGTTGTCGACCAGCACCAGCTCGAGCCCGAACGACCCGACCGAGTGCTCGCCGGTGAGCTCTGCGACGTGCTCGCCGAGCTCCATCGCACCGGCGTGCAGCGAATCCGCGCACGCGCGGAGCAAGGTCGTGCTGTCCCTGAACGGGACGATCGCGCTGACCGTCGTCCGCGTGCTCGGGCTCGAGCACCGGCGGCGGAGGGACCAGGTGGCGGGGAGTGGCCCGGGGAGCACCGCCGCGTCCTCCCCGCGTCGAGCGAGCGCGGCGGTGACAGCGGCCGGCCCGGGAGGCAGGGTGCTCTCTCCCCGGCGGTGGTAGAGGACCGCGTCCACGTGCGCGACCCGCGCGGTCCGCTCCGTCACACGGAGGAGGAGGTCGTGCTCCCAGTCGCCGTCGCGAACCGGGTGGATCCCGCCTGCGGCGATCACGGGTCCGACGCGCAGCGCCACCGGGCGTCCGAGGTAGGACCACGAGAGCAGCAACTCGGGCGACCAGTCCGGTTTCAGGACCGGTGTCGACGCGACGTCGCTGCCGGAGCGGTCCTCGTCCGCGTAGGCGACGTCCGCGTCCACGAGCGCGGCGCTCAGCTGAGCCACGGCGTCCGGCGCCAGCTCGTCTCCCGGCTCGATGAAGGCGACAGCGGGGGAGCCGGACTCATCGAGCGCGGCCGCGTGGGCCGTGGCGACGTCGGAGCCCGCCGGTCTGGTGTGGACTCGGACGCGGCCCGGCCCCGCGCCGCGCTCGGCGCTCGGGGCGTTGCGACGTCCTCCGAGGCGAGCCGTGCCCGACAAGCCCTTCGAGCCGGAGGGGAGTGCTCCGGTGATCGCCGCTTCGATCGCCGCGTCGGGAGCCCCGACGATGGTGACCGAGAGCGACCAGGTGCCGACGGTCTGCGCCCTGAGCGACGCGAGGGTCCGACGGACATCGGCCGGCCCGGCCGTGCCGGACTCGCCGATCACCATGAGGAGGGCCAGCTCCGGCCCGGGTGGCGGCCGGGGGTCCACCGAGAGCCTCCAGGAGTCCCTGGCGGCGCGCCAGCGCCGGTACAGCGCCGGATCGCCGGCGGCGTCCGGCCGGAGCGGCCGAGGCGCCTGCGGGGCGAACAGCACCCTCGCCGCTCTCTGCGGACGCGGCCCCGCGATCGCGCCCTCGTCCGGCGGCACGCGTCCCACTCTTGCACGTCGCCGTCTTGTGGCGCTCGACAGCGCCGACCTGTCACGATGCGACGATGCGCACGGCACGACTCGGCGCGTCCACCGGCTCACCTCGGCACCATCCCCCGTTGCCCAGCCGGGCACCGTCGCATCGGGGCTCGTCCCCACGTGGCGTCCGGTGATGGCGCGACACGCGCCCACCCCGCTCGAGCTGGAGGGACGCCGGGTGGTGTTGCGCACGCTCACCGAGGCGGACTACGAGGAGTGGTACGAGGTGCGCACGCGCTGCAGGGAGTGGCTCGTGCCATGGGAGCCGCGTCCCAAGGGTGCGCCGCTCCCTGCCGAGGACCGGCAGAGCTTCGCTGCGCGCTGCGCGCTGCGTGAGCGCGAGCGCCAGCTCGGCACCGGCTACGGCTTCGGGATCTTCGTGGAGGGGAAGTTTGCAGGGGAGATCACGCTGTCGTCGATCCAGCGCGGCCCCTTCCAGACCGGCCACATCGGCTATTGGATCGATCGCGACCTGGCTGGCCGAGGGTACGTGCCGGAAGCGGTCGTCGTCGTGCTCGTGTTCGCGTTCGACACGATCGCGCTGCATCGCGTCGAGATCTCGATCATCCCGCGGAACCGTGCCAGCCTGCGCGTCGTCGAGAAGCTGGATCTGCGCTCTGAGGGCATCGCGCAGAGGTACCTCGAGATCGACGGCGAGTGGGAGGACCACGCGAAGTTCGCGATGACCTCCGAGGAGTGGGGTCGTCGCCGGAGCCAGCTCGTCGCGGATTGGATCGACTGACCGGCCACCTGCGCGCGCCCTGACGGGGGCTTCCGCCGGTCGGAGGCTGCGACCTCGTCGGGTCGTCGCCATGTACACAACCTCTCGGTAGCCTCGGCGACCATGCTCGTCCTCCACGCGGCATGGGACGCCGGGGGACCCGCGCCGCTCGTGCTGTGGGCGGAGGCGGCCGAGAAGGCCGTACCGGGGCCTCGCCTGTCTCGTTCGCGTCGCGAAGCCTCCGGCGTGCCCGGAGCGGCCCATCCGTTCGCCGCGCCGTCCGCCGCCGTCTCCGACGTGCTCGCCTCGGGCGGCTCCGTGGGAACCGGCCACGCCGCGCGAGGCGGCGCGGCCGGGCCGGCGACGTTGCTCCTCCCCGCCCACCGCGGGGTGCCCACCCCCTCGCCCGAGCTGGTCCGCCTCGGTGGCGACGCCTGGCAACCGCCTCCCGCCGGCAGGTTCGCGCTCCGGCCGTTCGTGGTGCCTGCGCTCCTGCTCGGTGCCGGCGACGCGCTCGACGCGCTGGTCGCGTTCGGTGACGAGGGCGCGCCGGTTCACGTCGGCGCGTCGGTGCGCGCGCTCGCCCGCATCGGCGAGCTCGCGCTCGAGCGCGTCGCGGGCGGCCGGGTCGTCCCGGCGCTCGAGGCCGAAGACGACCGGTACGTCGCGCGGTGGGCGCCGCTCAGGACCGAACGCGACAGGGACCGGCTGGCACTGCTGAACAGCGCGCTGCCGCCCGCGGCGTGTGCGCTCGGAGCGGTCGGGGATCCCGGCCGGCTCGTCGACCGGGTCTTCGACGCGTTCGTCGACGTGGCGTGCCGGCAGGCCCTCACCCGCACGGATCGCGCGCAGGGGCGCGTGGCGGTCCGATCCGCCGGACCGCTCCCGGCGCCGGACGCCTGGCTCGCGGCGCTCCACGACGGCGACGGCAGGGTCGACGCCGATCCGGCGGCGCTCGCTGCTCTCGGCCGGCTCGTCGACCAATGGCGCGCGCCGCTCGTCACGCCGTCGGGGTCGTGGCGCTTGTGCCTGCGCCTGCACGAGCCCGACGAGGAACGATCGGGCGGCGGGGCGCACGATGCCGGCGGCGGGGCGCACGATGCCGGCGGTGGGGCGCACGATGCCGGCGGTGGGGCGCACGATGCCGGCGCGGCGTGGCACGTCGAGCTCCTGCTCCAGGCGGTCGACGAGCCGACGCTCCTCGTCGGCGCAGAGGAGGTCTGGCGGGCGGGAGAGTCGCTCCGGCGCGCCGCGAGGACGGTCGAGCTTCCTCAGGAAGTGCTGCTGGCGGAGCTGGCGCGGGCCGTTCCCGCCTTCCCCGAGCTCGCCGACGCGCTGGTCGAGCCCGCGCCGACGACGCTCACGCTCGACCTCGACGGCGCCCACCGGTTCCTTTCGGAGGTCGCGCCCGTGCTCGAGCTGGCGGGATTCGGGGTGCTGCTGCCGTCGTGGTGGCGCGCGCCCTCAGCCCGCCTCGGCCTGCGGGTCCGCTCTGTGGCGGCCCCCGGTTTCCGCGCCGCCGGCAGCCGCCTGACATCCAGCGGTCTCGCGGTGTTCGACTGGGAGGCCGCGCTCGGTGACACCCGCCTCGGGCTCGCCGAGCTCCGGCGCCTCGCCGAGCTGAAGGCCCCGCTCGTCCGGGTCCGCGGTCAGTGGACGGAGCTGCACCCCGAAGAGATCCAGCGTCTGGTCGAGTTCCTCTCCATCGGGCGAGGGCGGCGGACCATGGACCTCGCGGACGTCCTGCGGGCGGTGGCCGGCGCTCGGGTCCCCGAGGCCGGGGTGCCAATCGTGGCCGTGGACGCCGGAGGGTCGCTCGGTGCGCTGCTGAGGGGCGAGCTCGCCGAGTCGCTCGAGGCCGGCCCGACCCCTGCGGGCTTCTGCGGCGATCTTCGCGCGTACCAACGGCTCGGGGTGGCGTGGATCCGGCTCCTCGAACGGGTCGGGGTGGGCGCGTGCCTCGCCGACGACATGGGGCTCGGCAAGACCGCGACGGTGCTCGGCGTGCTCCAGTCCGACCGGGAGGAAGGCTCCGTGCGCGGCCCGACCCTCGTGGTGTGCCCGACTTCGGTGGTGGGCAACTGGCGCCGGGAGGTCGAGCGGTTCACGCCCGGGTTGGCGGTGGTCGTCCACCACGGCGCGACGCGGGCGAAGGGGGAGGCGTTGCGCCGTGAGGCGGAGGGCGCCGACGTGGTCGTCACGAGCTACCCCCTCGTCGAGCGAGACCGGTCCGTGCTCGCGTCGGTGCCCTGGGCGCGCATCGTGCTCGACGAGGCACAGCAGGTGAAGAACCCCGCCGCGGCCACGACGCGGGCCGTGCGCGCGATCCCCGCGCCGCGCCGCGTCGCGCTGACGGGTACGCCCGTCGAGAACCACCTCGGCGAGCTGTGGTCGATCATGGAGGTGCTGAACCCCGGGCTGCTCGGGTCGCAGCGCTCGTTCCGGGAGGAGTTCGGAGTCCCGATCGAGCGCTACGGAGACGAGGACGCCGCCGAACGGCTCCGCACCCTCACGCGTCCGTTCGTGCTCCGCCGCTCGAAGTCCGACCGTTCGATCGTGCCGGACCTGCCGGACAAGCTGGAGACGACGGAGCGGTGCCCGCTCACGCGAGAGCAGGCGAGCCTCTACCAGGCGGTGGTGGACGAGATGCTGGAGAAGATCGCCGGCACGGAGGGCATCGAGCGCAAAGGGCTCGTGCTCGCCACCATGCTGCGCCTGAAGCAGGTGTGCAACCATCCGGCACAGTACGTCGGGGACACATCAGCGCTCGCCGGACGCTCGGGCAAGCTCGAGCGGGCGCTCGAGATCCTCGAGCAGGTGCGCGAGGCCGGAGAGCGGGCGCTCGTGTTCACCCAGTTCGCGCAGATGGGGGAGATGCTGCAGCGCCACCTCGTCGAGCATCTCAGATGCCGAGTGGGGTTCCTCCACGGCGGCGTGCCTCGCGCCCGGCGTGATGAGCTCGTCGCGGCGCTCCAGTCGCCCGAAGGCTCCATGCCGGTGCTGGTGCTCTCGCTGAAGGCCGGAGGCACCGGGCTGAACCTCACCGCGGCGAGCCACGTGCTCCACTACGACCGCTGGTGGAACCCGGCGGTCGAGGACCAGGCGACGGACCGTGCGTACCGGATCGGCCAGCGCCGTGACGTCCATGTCCGAAAGCTGGTCTGTGCAGGCACCGTCGAGGACAGGATCGAAGAGCTCGTCGAGTCCAAGCGTGCGCTCGCCTCACGGGTCGTGAGCACCGGCGAGAGCTGGCTGACCGAGTTGTCGACCGGCGAGCTCGCCGAGGTGCTCCGCTTGTCCGCGGACGCAACCGAGCCGTGAGCCGACCGCGTCGGGGAGGGGAGAAGGGACGCGCCGACGCGACGGCGGCGCCGGAGCTCGACGCGCTGGTGGCGCGCGTCGCCGAGCTGAGAGCGCCCGTGGGCCGGCGCGCCGCTCGCACGCGCCCTTCGGAGCGGCCTGGCGAGCCTGTCGAGGAGGCTGCCGACGACGTAGGCGACGACGTAGGCGACGAGGTAGTCGACGGGGTAGTCGACGGGGTAGTCGACGGGATTGATTCAGTCGATGACGGGACGTCGGAGTCGTGGTGGCGGGACGAGGGTGCTGGTCACCCGCGACCGGTCGGCGGCGGCATCGTTGCGAGGACGCGCAGGGGACCGATCGGCGTGTCGTGGTGGTCGCGGCGGTTCCTCGAGTCCCTCGAGGCGGTGCTGGTGAGCGGCCGCATGGAGCTCGGACGGTCCTACGCGAGAAGAGGGCAGGTCGCCGAGCTCCACGTAGACCCGGGCGTCGTCACCGCGGTGGTCCAGGGCAGCCGGGAGGATCCGTACGTCGTCCGCCTGAGGATGCCGGTGGTGCCGAGGGGCGATTGGGACCGCATCGTGGCTGCGCTCGCTGCACAGGCTGGATACGCGGCGCGCATGCTGGCGGGTGAGCTTCCGCTCGAGGTGGAGGAGGTCTTCGAGGCGCAAGGCGCATCCCTCCTGCCCGAGCCCCACTCGCGCCTCGTCACCGAGTGCACGTGCCCGGACTGGGAGAACCCCTGCAAGCACGTCGCCGCCGTCTGCTACCTCCTCGCGGAGGAGTTGGACCGTGACCCCTTCTCACTCCTGGCCTGGCGGGGGAGGGGGCGAGACGAGGTGCTCGGTGAGCTGCGGGAGTTGCGGCGGGAAGCTGCCGCTCCGGGACCGGGAGCCGGCGCCCGCGCGTCCGGGGACGCGGCTGCTGGTGTGGCCGGGGGCGCGGCCGGAGGCGCGGCCGGAGGCGCGGTCGACTTCGTGCGGCGCTTCTGGGCGGCCGGGCCTGAGCTTGCCCAGGTTCGCGTCCGGCCCGAGCAGGCCCTGGCCCCCGCGGCGCTGCTGCGGCTCGCGCCACGGGGGACGATCAGCGTGCGCGGAAAAGACCTCGCGGACCTCCTCGAGCGCGACTATTGCGAGTTCACGGCCTCGGCGGCGGCGCGCGCCCGGCGCTGACATCGCGGTCCGAGGTGCAAGCCACCGATCGGGAATGCCGGAAGAGCTGTTCCACGTTTCGCTCGCAGACGTCGCCCGCGGATCGCCGCCGGGGGCTCTTTCGCTGATGCAGGCTCCGCGCGAAGCGCTGGACGGCACTCGCGCTCGAACAGTGGTACTCGAACCCAGCTGCCACGAGCCGAGACGTGTCCATGCCACGCCCGTATCGGAGCAACGCCTCCAGCTCTGGCGGGAAGTCGAAGATGCCGAGGAGGACGAGCGGGGCGACCGCGAACGACGGGTGGATGGGAGGCAGTGGCAGGAGCCGAGTCCCGCAGATGGCGGCGACGTCGCTCCATGGCAGCCGCCCGTCGCCCGCGACGTTGTACGTGCCGGCGAGGCGGTGCTGGGTGACGAACTCGAGCGCGCGGACGACGTCGTCTTCCTCCACGAACTGCACGAGCGGGTCGAAGCCGAAGACGCTGGGGCACATCGGTCGGGACAGGTTCTTGCTGATCGACGTGACGATGTCGGAACCGAGGGTGTCGGCGAACCGGAGGGTCGCGACGAGCATCGAGGGATTGTCCTCCGCGAAGTCGCGCACCATGCCCTCGGCTTCGACGAGCGAGCGCTCGACGACGGAGCGGGGAGCATGCGCGCGCGGCGTCTCCTCGGTGAACGTGGCAGGGTCCCGCTCGGTCGAGCCGTACACGAGGCTGGAGGACTTCACCACGACCTGGTGGACGGGGGAGCTGGGCGCACCGGCGGCAGCGAGCAGGTTCATCGTGCCGATGACGTTGACCTCGTGGATCGTGCGGGCGGGCGCTCCGGCCGAGTCCACGATCATGAACGTGTGGAGCACGGTGTCCACCTGCGTCGCGTGGACGATGCGGTTCAGGATCGAGTACGTCTGATCGGCGCGCACGAATTCGGCACGCTCGAAGGTGACGGCCGGCGCGCTCGTGCCAAGGCCGACAAGGACGTCGATCTCGGCGTCAGCTTCGAGCGCCTGGATCATCCTGCCCCCCCAGTACGTGTCCGCGCCGGTCACCAGCACGCGTCGGCCCATGGCGTACCGCTCCGCGTGTCGGTCAGCCGAACCAGATGCTGTGCCGGTGGCTCAACATGTCGTAGAGCGCGGCCTGCATCGTCTGGCGAATCCGCTCCGACTCTTCCATCACCTTGCTCTTCGGGTACCGGTCTTGGTCGACCTCGACGTCGAAGGTCACCGGCTCCAGCACCCGAAGCCTGAGCTTCGCGGGGAAGGGCACGATCGCGCCGATTGGACCCATGACGAGCACGTTGGCCGTCACAGGGAAGTACGGCATGCCGAGCGCGCGAGCGATCCGTGGCACCTGCCACAGGACAGGCATGGTCTCTTCGGACCCGACGATGGCGATCGGCACGACCGGGACTCCCGCGCGCATCGCGATCTCGACGAAGCCACCGCGGCCGAATCTCCGCAGCTGGTAGCGGTCGGAGTAGGGCTTGGATGGGCCCTTGGTGCCCTCGGGGAAGACGAGCGCGAGCTGACCCTGGTCGCGAAGGAGCCTGTACGCGTTGTCGGGGCGCGCGGAGACCCCGCCGGCGCGGCTCCACAACGTGCCGATGACCGGGATGCTGCGAAAGAAGTAGTCGGCGAGCCCGTAGACCGGGCGGCCGAGCTCAGTCTCGATGCCGTGCATGATCACCGGCGCGTCGTTGGGGATGGCGCCGGCATGGTTGCCGACGAGGAGCGCCCCACCGGCGTCGGGGATCTTGTCGAGTCCCTCCCACTCGGTTCGGAACCACCGCGAGTACACGGGTCCGTAGATCCGGCGCGCGAGCGCACGGACGCGTTCTGACCGACCCCACTCGTCGACGTCGGAGCGCCCCGAATCTCTCTGGCCGGAGCGTGTCGGTTCCGGTCCCTGCGGCATCGGCTCCGGTGGGTGGAGGGGGACGAGGCCGGTCGGAGCTCGACTGCGTTGAACCGGTGCCCGCGGAGAGCTCACGAATGCAGCGTACCGACCTGCTGGAAGGGTTCACCCCCAGCCTGCGACGGCGGGACCGCTCGGCGTCAGGGCTGTCCGGCCGCGACTGCGTCAGGGCTGTCCGGCCGCGACCAGCCCGTAGGTGTAGAGCGCGTCGTACGACACGGTCGACCCGGTGTAGGGGGCCTGGATCACGGTCTGGCTGCCGTAGGGCCCGGAGCCCACGTACATGACGACGTGGTCCACGGTGCGTGTGCCGTCGAGGTTGTAGTAGAAGAGCAGATCCCCGGGCTGGAGGCTGGACAGGGGTACGTGCGGCACGGTCGCGTACTGCTCCTGGGACGTGCGTTGGATCCCGACGCCGGCCTGGCTCCAGGACCATTGGGTCAGTCCCGAGCAGTCGAACCCGACGCCGGGGGTCTCCCCTCCCCACACGTAGGGGACCCCGAGCTGGGACTCGGCTGCCGTCGCCGCGACCTGGCCGGCTGCGGAGACTGTGCTGCTGAACCCGACGGACGGACCGCCGGCGGCCGACGACGCCTGGTTCGCCGTCCGCTCTGCGGCGGCGCTTGTCCCGCCGAGCGCGCTCACCTCCTGGGCCGCCTGCTGTGCGGAGGCCGCCGCCTGCTCGGCCGCCGCCTGCTCGGCCGCGGCCTGCTCGTTCGCCGCCCGTACTGCCGCCGCCCGTACCGCCGCCTCCCGAACCGCTGCTGCCCGCGCGGCCGCCACCCGAACCGCCGCCGCCCGCGCGGCTGCCCGCGCAGCTGCCGCAGCGCGGGCTGCAGCTGCAGCTGCAGCGGCCTCCCTCGCCGCTTTCGCCTGCTCGGCGGCCGCAACTTCCTTGCCGAGCGTGCCCTTCAGGGACTGGAGCGTCGCCTCGGACCTGGCGGAGGCCTGCTGGTTCTCCTGCTGGAGGGTGTGAAGGCGCGCTGCTGCAGTCCGCGCGAGACGCTCTTGCACTTGCTGCTGGGCTCTCGTCGCGTCGAGCGCCACCTGAGCCGCTTCCAGCGTGTGCTTCGCAACGTTCAGGTTGCCGACTGCAGTGTCCGAGTACTCCTGGGAGATCACCAGTGTGTTGGCGGAGGTGGAGAACAACGAGGTGATCTGCGTTCCTTGCGCGCCGAGGACATAGTCCTGCACCGCGGCTTTGGCGAGCACGCCCCTGTCCACGACGATCCTGGTCCGGACCCGCGCAAGTCGCGCGTCGGTGGCGGCGATGGCGGCCTGCACGGCCTGCAGGTGCGCCATCTGATCGTCGTATTTGATTCCAAGGACCGCCGACTGACGCTGCTCTTGGGCTATGGTCCGCCCGATCTGTGTGATCTGGGACTGGGTCTGACCGACCTTTGCCTGCGCGGCGCTTGTTGTGAACTGTGTGGCACCGGCGGTGGCAACCGCCCAGGACCCGGCCAGGAGCGACGCAGCGGTGCCGGCAGTCACCACGAGTCCGAGGGCGCGGCGAAGGATCCGACCTCTCACATCAGCCACAGGCGTCACTCTACCCCCAGAGCTCACTGAACCGAGGTGCGGTGCACCTACCGCATCGGCCGTGGATGGGTCGCCGCAAGGTGCCCCTCGACGACGTGGCGGGAGCACGGGGCGTCGGACCTCCCGATATGGTCGGTCCGTGGACGGCACGGTCGTCGTCGACGGCGGGTGGGTGCGTGGCCGTGAGGTCGACGGCGTATGGGAGTTTCTCGGGGTGCCGTATGCGCGGGCACCCGTCGGCCCCCTGCGCTGGCGACCGCCGCTGCGACCGGAGCCTTGGTCAGGGGTGCGGGACGCATCCGCACCGGGCCCCCTCGCGCCCCAGCCGGAGTCTGCGGGCACGACGTTGCCGGAGGACCCGGTCGAACAGAGCGAGGACTGCCTGCACCTGAGCGTCTGGACCAGGGCGTGCGGCGCGTCGGAACGCCCAGTGCTGGTGTGGGTGCACGGCGGCGGCTTCCAGTCTGGGACCGCAGGCAGCACGCTCTACTGCGGGCGGCGGCTCGCAGGCGAAGGGGATGTCGTCGTCGTGAACGTGAACTACCGTCTCGGGGCGCTCGGGTTCCTCGCTCACCCGGAGCTCGGCGACGTGTCGCAGCACGGGCGGGTCGCCGGGAACTGGGGGCTCCTCGACCAGGTCGCCGCGCTCGGATGGGTGCGCGACCACATCGCGGCTTTCGGCGGTGATCCGTCGAACGTGACCGTGTTCGGCGAGTCCGCTGGCGCGATGTGCGTCTCGGCGCTGCTCGCGTCACCAGTGGCACGAGGTCTCTTCCGATCTGCGGTGATCCAGAGCGGTCCGCCGTACGTTCACGGCGCCCAGCGCGCAGCGGACGCGACCCGTGCCTTCGTGCGCGAGCTCGGCATGTCCGAGGTGTCGAGGGAAGCGCTCGAGGGCGTGCCGGCCCGAGAGCTCGTCAGTGCGCTCTCGTCCATGAACCGCCGCGCGCCGCGCCCGGGTGAGCTTCCCCTTCCGTTCATCCCGGTCGTCGATGGCAGCGTGCTGCCGGAGTCACCGGTCGACGCGATCGCCCGCGGCTCTGCGGCTGGCGTCGCCACCATCGTGGGGACCAACCGCGACGAGATGAGCTTCTTCGCACTGAACGATCCGGCGACGCAG
>JAJZMD010000033.1 GCA_021803085.1 Actinomycetes bacterium | reverse complement strand
GCTGGGAGGTGAGCGACGAGACGCCGCTCGCGAAGGGAGCGCAGCGCCTCGAGTCGACCCCGTCGCCCACTGGTCCCTTCGCGCACTCCCGCCGGCGCAGCCTCGCGCGAACCGTCCGCGCCGAGGTCTCGGGCGGCAGCTGGCCGAGGCTGCACGAGGTCGGCTCCCTTCTGATCGGCGTCGGCCCGGGCGGGTACGCGACGTCGCTGCGCTCATCTGTCGCTGCCCGCCGCGTCGCTGCTGCGCGCGGCGAGCAACGGGGGCCGCGACGTGCTGTCCGGTGATCGCCCGCTCGCTCCAGGTCGCCGTCAGGCCGAAGCGACCTGCTGTTTGGCGTAGGCCTCGAGGCGCCGCAGCTCGTCCTGGTAGATCCTGGCCATCGCGAGCGGAGCGAAGCGCTTCTCGAAGAAGCCACCGACCCCTGTGGCCGCGCTCTGCCAGGTCGTCGAGATGGTGACGCGCGCGCCCGTGGCGTCGGGGTCGACGGTGAAGGTCGTGACGAGGCTCGAGTTCTTGTCGGTCTCGACCAGCACGCGACCGGGCTCGGGCTCGCTCACCTCCATCTCGTAGTTCCGGTTCCGGCCTCCGGCGGTCACGGTGAAGCGGATGAGTGTCCCGGCGCCGATCCCGCCCGAGACGACGCTGAAATTCGAGAAAGCCGGTGGCAGGAACTGGGCGTGGTGGGCGAAGTCGGCGAGGCAGGCGAAGACGACGGCCGGCGGAACGGCGACGGTGTGGGTGGCCTCGGCGCGCATGGTTCCCATAGGCCCTGCCTAGCACCTCGACCGCCGCCTCGGCGACGCGGCCGGGACACTCGTGGTGGATGGCGTGGCCGCAGTTTTCGCCCACACCGTGACGTCCGCCTGGCCCAGCCGCAGCGAGCTCGCCCTGCAGGGCACTGAAGCCCTTGAAGAGTTAGCTAGGTATGCGACGGCGAGGGCGGCGCACCGGGGACGTCGAAGGACAGCTCGTCGAGATAGCACCACCACCAGTCCTCGCCCGGCTCGTAGGAGCGGATGATGGGATGGTCGTTATGGGCATGCCAGTGAGCGGTGGCGTGTCGATGCGGTGAGCTGTCGCAGCAGCCGACGTGCCCGCAGCGCATGCACAGCCGGAGGTGCACCCACTGGCCGCCGATACCCAGGCAGTCCTCGCAGCCGTTGCTCGATGCAGTGACGTCGGTGACGGTGTCGAGGTGGGCGCAGGTTGCGGCCATCAGATCGCTCTCCTTGTTCGTTCGGATCGTCTTCGAGTTGAATCGATGTCTGGGGCCAGTCGATGCGGGCGGTGCTCGCCGTCTCAGGGTGGTCGTTGAGCCAGCGCCGTGCGAAGGGCCAGAGTGGCGCGATCGTCAGATGCTCGGACGCGGCCCGGTTGAGCGGCTCGCACCAAATCGCCGCCGATGCCCGCGCCCTGCGAGGTGCTCGGGGGCCTCGGTGTGGACGAGGACGAGCCGGCTCGGCGCCATCTTGTCGATCGGCTGGGCGAGCGTTCCGTCGTCTTCGGCGATGAAGCGGTGCTCCGCCGGAACATCGCGTCCCGCGGCGGCTTCTCGGCCGCAGTCCATCATGGCCTGTGTCGGTCACTTTCACGTCAATGCTCTCGAATGCCCTCGCGGGTGGCGGCGTGATGGCGTCACGGCGCCGGGCCCGGAGTCGACAGCGGCGGGGGTGGGCGCGCCGGGCCGTCGTGTTCGGGGCGGCCATCATCGTGAGGGAAGACGCGTCTGTGGCGCGGGAGCGGGTGGGCTGGGTTGTGGCGTGGTCGCGTCGCCAGGAAGCTGGGCGGCGGCCCGGCGCTGGGCGATGTCGGCGACGAGTGCCCGAAATGCCCGCTCGGTGAGCGGATAGGCGACCATGACGGCCGTGGCGATGAGCACCAGGGCCCCAGGGAGGCCGCCCGCCGCGAGCCGAATGGACTGGAGGGCGGCGTGGGTCTGCGTCGGTGCTTTGGCCGTGTAGCCGCCGATGCTGATGGTGTAGGCGGCGATGGCGCCCCCCACCCCGAGGCCGACTTTGGAGGTGAAGGAGAAGATGGCGTAGTTGAGTCCCTCGGCGCGCACTCCGCTGTTCCATTCGCCGTAGTCGACGGTGTCGGCGACCATGGCGTACAGCACGACGATGATGGCCCCGGTCCCGAGCCCGAGCACGCCGAAAGAGGCGATGCCCAACGCCGGCAGGCTGGCAGGCGACAGGGCGATGCCGGCTCCCGCCGCCACACACAAGGAGCCGGCGGCGAGGTAGATGACCTTCTTTCCGACGGCGCCGACTGCCCTTGGGACGGCCAGGGCGGCGATGATCATGCCGGCGGTCTGGGCGAGGGTGATGACGATGAAGAGGTTGGTGTCGCCGAGGACGTCCTTGGCGTAGTAGATGCCGACGGTCTGGGCGCCGAAGACGCCGGTGTAGAGCGCCAGGCTCGATGAGCAGAGGATCACCAGTGGCCGGTTGTGGCGGAGCATGTGCAAGGTGGCGCGGATGCTGAACCGTTCGGCGTCGCGTTGCACCGTTTCTCGGGTGGCGGCGAAGCACCAGGCGTAGATGGCCACTCCGATGATGGCGAAGATCGCAACGGTGATGGTGAGCGAGTGCTGCAGGTTGGCGGCGTGCGAGAGCTCCGGGGAGACGACCGCCGCGATGACGAGGATCGCTGCCGCGGTGAAGATCAGCCGCGCCGTCGACAGCCGGGCGCGATCAGAGGGCTGTTGGGTCATGGCGGCCGCGAGCGACCCGTAGGGGATGTTGACGGTGCTGTACGCGGCCTGGAACAGGGCGTAGGAAACGTAGGCCCAGACCAGCTTCCAAGCGGGCGACAGTCCGTGGGGGATGGAGAAGACCACGACGAGAAGGGCGAGGAGCGGCACCGATCCGAACAGCACGTAGGGGCGGAACTTGCCCCACCTGGTGGTGGTCTCATCGGCGATGCGGCCGGCGGCGAGGTCGGTGACCCCGCCGAGGATGCGCACGACGAGGAACAGCGTCCCGGCTTCGGCTGGCGGGATGCCCGCGACGTTGGTGTAGTAGATCAACAAGAACGCCGAGGCCATGGAGAACGTGAGGTTGTTGGCGGCGTCGCCTGCTCCGTAGCCGGCGTAGCGGGCGAGGCGCAGCCTTTGTGGCTGGTCCGGGCCGGTCACGGCGCCTGGCTCCACCGCTGTCTCAGGTGGGCGACCGCGGCTTTGGGTTGGCGGTCGCGGGTGAACACGCCCTTCTTGTTGCCGCCGACGCGCATGATCCCCGAGGAGGTGGCGAAGTCGGCGAAATGCCAGATCTGCTCGCCGACGACGGCGTCGACCCGGTCGAAGACCCGGTGTGACATTTCGAGCAGCGCGGCCTGGTACTCCTCGCTCCAGGGGCCCGGGACCACGTCGTGCAGCCCGGCGAGGGTGTCGGCGCCGTACTCGGTCATGACGATGGGCTTGTCGTGCTTGGCGGCCCAGGCCCGAAGCTCGGCTTCGAGGTGGACTTCGGCGGCGGCGAGGTCGCCGGTGTCGACGTACCAGCCGTAGTAGCGGTTGAGCAGCAGCACGTCGAACAGGTCGGAGATGACGTCTTTGTCCGGTGGGGCGAGCATGACGTTGGCGAAGCCGACCGGGCGGGTCGGGTCCAGCGCCCGGGCTTGGGCGGCGAGCGGCTCGAAGTAGGCCCGGGCGGCTTGGGTGTCGGACTCGGGCTCGTTGGCGATGCTCCAGGCGACCACGCAGGGATGGTTCTTGTCCCGGGCGATCAGCTCGGCGATTGCCTGGCGGTGGGCCTCCTGGGTGGCGGCGTTGACGGTCGCCTCGGAGAACGTGGGCAACCCCTGGGTGCCGAAGATGCCGCCGCCGAGGCCCATGTTGAGCCCCACCGCGGGCGTCTCGTCGATCACCACCACCCCTCGACGATCGGCGTAGTCGAGGACCTCCTCGGCGTAGGGGTAGTGCGAGGTGCGGAACGAGTTCGCCCCGACCCATTCCATGAGGGCGAAGTCGTGGACCATCCACACGTCGTCGTGGCCCTTGCCGCGGATGGGGATGTCCTCGTGACGGCCGAAGCCGCGGAAGTAGAACGGCTTCCCGTTGATCAAGAACCGGGCCCCATTGACCTCGACGGTGCGGACGCCGACCGCCAGAGGGTAGGAGTCGACCAGCGTGGACCCGTCTCGAAGCTCGACCGTCAACTGGTAGAGGTAGCCGTCACCGGGCCGCCACAGACGGGGGCTCTCCACTCGAAGGACTCCCTCGGGACCCGAGCCGCGGGCCACCTCGTCCCCGGAGGCGTCGGCGAGACTGAGCTGCGTGCCGAGCCGCGCTGCGCCTTGGCCGGCGACCTCGACACGGTAAGAGACGGTGCCGTCCGCACCGTCGAGACCGGTACGGACCGTGATGTCTTCGACCCGGGCGGTCGGGGTGGCGGTGAGCCAGACGTGGCGGTGCAGCCCGGCGTAGTTGAAGAAGTCGTGGAAATACCGCTGTCGCCGCCCGCCTGCAGTGTCCTCGACGTAGCCGGGGGGGATGGTCTGCCAGGTGAGCACGTTGCTCACCGCGACGGTGACCCGGCTCTCCTCGCCGGGGGTGGCGACGGCGGTGATGTCGGCCTCGAAGGGCGTGTAGCCACCCTGGTGGACCGCAACCGGCTGGCCGTTCACCCAGACCTCGCCTCGATGCGTCGCGGAACCGAACCGTATGGCGATGCGCCGGCCGGCCCATGACGGGGGGATCCAAAAGCTCGTCTCGTACCAGACGTCGCCGACGTGGTCGCGCCCCGCGGGGTCGGCCAGGACGTCGTTGTAGCTGGAGGGGACGGGCATCTCCACTGCCCCCGGCGGGAGCTGCTCGTACCATCGGTCGCGCCGGCCGGTCCCGTCGGGGTCGAGCATGAAGTTCCACAGCCCGTCGAGGGACCTGCGTTCTCTGGTGGCGGTGTCCTTGGGGGCGAGCATGGGGGCCTCGTTCTCAGATCGGTGGGCTCAGATGGGTGGGCTGGGGCGGGGATGGACGACCCGGGCGTGGGCGGCGGCGGCGATCTGTTTGACGCAGTCGTCGAAGTCGAGCGCGGTGGAGTCGAGCACCAGGTGGTACCAGCACGGGTCGAGGCCGTCGGCGCCGTAGGCCCGGCGGACATAGCCGATCCGAGCGCGGTCTTCGACGCGCTGGAGCTCCTCGGCGGCCCGCCGGTCCAGTCCTTGAAGGGTCATCGCTTGGCGGACCCGCTCTTGTCGGGGGCCGGTGAGCAGGACGTGCAGCGCCCAGGGAACCGAGCGCAGCACGACCATCCCGCCGTGGCCGAGGAGCACCCCGCCCCGGGTGGCGGCATCCGCGAGGAAGTCCTCGATGCGCGAGCGCAGACGCCGCTCGGTCGCCTCCGCCGCCTCATCGGAGAATCTGGTGACCCCAGCGCCGATGATCGGCGCACGGCCCAGGCCGGCGGTCAGGCGTTCGGCGTTTCGGTGTGGGCCTTCGCCCACCTCTGCCACCGCCTCGGGAGGTTCACCGCTACGTCGGGCGGCTAACGCCGGGATCTCCCGCCCCACGAATTCCACGCCGAGGTCGGCCGCCACACGGGGGCCGATGACGCTGCCACCAGCGCCGTAGAGGGCGGCGATGGTCACCAGCGGCCGCCGGCTCTCGGGTGCTTGCGTGCCGCCATCCCCACTCGGGGTCGGCTCGCCACCCGGCGGCATCGACATCGTCATGGCTCGGCCGGCGTCGGGACGGCCGGCACCGCCTTGATCGTCCGGTCCAGGGCGTCGAGCAGCCGGGCGACGCGGTCGCGAAGCCCGGCGAAGAGCGCGACCTGCTCAGGCAAAGCGGTGACCGAGCTGCCCGTCGAGACCCCGCCGAGCAGGACCAACGCGTCGTCGAGATCGGGTGCGGCACCGAGGCCGACCAGACCGAGTGCCCCCGTCCCGAGCGCGGTGCCGTCCAGGGGGACAAGGGTGAGTCTTGCAATTGTGCTGGCCCTACCGACCGACTCTCGTGCTCTAGCCGTTAATTAACCTCCTATCAGACGCCCTTTATCCGAGGGACCTACCTGTTCCTAGCAGAACGAATTCGCACTCGGCCGGCCAATGAGTTCATCATACGACTCGATGGAAAGCTTGTTTGAGGCGTTACTGGCGGCAATACCCCAACAACGTGGTAAGTAACCACTGATGACGGCGAACCCGTCGGACATGTCTGCGGTGCACCTACAGACAATGGACTCCCCTGAGAACTGGGGATAGACAGTTTGAAGTAGCAGGTTCCTCGGCTGTTCGCGTCTTGTTGGGCCAGTGACGAACCCTTTGCAGGTGGATTAGATGGGTCCTGGGTCGTCGTTATGATCCACACTTGTGCCTTAGCCCGAGGTGCTAGCACGATCGCCGAGGACCTAGCGGTAGCAGGTGTTCCAGTTATACGTATGTCGGCTGCCCTCTGGGCGGTAGTTGAGAACGCGGCAGTCGCAGATGCTCCAAGCCATGGGCCGGCGATCCCCATTGACCCAGCACCACCGATGGTGCAGGAACGGCTACCGGAATTCGTGAGGATGTCCGAGAATGCAACCTTAAAGCCCCCAAGGGGAGCAACTGGTCCACTTGTGGCGGTCAGTACCCGTGGGCCACAAGGAGGTGCAGACGTTGAAGCAGTTGGAGATACCTTCGATCCGAACTGGTTGCCAGAACGGGACCCCGATGTGGCAACTTTGGGAGAAGCTACAGAAGCGATTCCGCTCAAGCTATAAACACCCGCAAGAACTACGACGACCACAGCTCCACCAACCACCACTCGCATTGACTTTCGAATCAATAGCTCCCTTCACTGATGACCACCACAAGCTTGTCCCTAGGGAAATGGGGAAGCTCGGGAAACCATTTGCTCTAAGTTGTTTCCCATCTGATCCCAATCGTGTGCCACACGACCCAGAGACAAAGTCTGTGTTTTGACTTATATTGACATAAGACTCAAGACCTAGGAGCGTGAGTCCGACTTCGCAGGCGGTGCACGACTCGACCGTGACGGCTGGCGTGGCCTCCTCGCCCCCAGCCCAGCCCAGCCCGCCTCGTCCTCGCCGTGTTCCTTTCCACCGGCGCGCTGCCTGACGCGGTAGTCCCGATCGCCTCGACGCAGGTCGCCGAGGTTCCCGCACCACCGACGGGCATGAGAACGGAACGCCATGTCACACAGGGCGATCGATGAGCGGGCGCTCAAAGCGCTGGCCGCCGAGCGCCGACCTGTTCTTTTGGTGACGACGCGGGGGGACTTCTCGGCGCAAGCACCTCCCGAGTGTCCGCATCGCAGGAGGCGGCCCCAAACATGGTAATACCATGGGTGCCATGGAATCACCATCGGTGCGGATTCGGGTGGACGCTCAGGGTCGGATGGTGTTGCCGCGCCGGCTCAGGGAGGACATCGTCACGACGCCGGGCGAGCTTGTGGTCCGCCGTGTCGCCGAGGGGCTGCTTCTCACCTCGGCGACGACGGCCGGGGTCGTGTCCACCGGCACCGACGGTCTTCCTGTGCTCCACCTCGGACGGAAAGTCACCAACAACGAAGTGCTCGATGCGCTGGACCGCGAACGCGTCGAACGGTGATAGATACCTCCGCACTGGTGGCCGCCTTGGTCTCCGACCACGAACACCACGAGCTCGCCCGACCGCGCTTGGCCGAGATCACGCGGGTACCGGCGATTGTCTTGGCGGAGACCTTCTCGCAGTTGCGCCGCACGTTCGGACAGCCAGCCGACCTCAGCGCCAGGTTGCTGGCAAGTTGGTGGGAACAGAGCGAGCGGGTCTTGCCGACCACGGCGGCTGCGCTCAGCGTGGTGCTGAGCCGAGCTGGCGAACTGGAGCTCGGCGGCAACGTTCACGACGCACTGATCGCACAGGTGTGCCGAGAGAATCGGTTGGGCTTGCTCACCGCGGACGGCCGCCAGCACCGGCTCGCCCTGGCGCTCGGGGTCGACAGCACCTACCTCCTGGCCGCGACCTGATCGTGCGGTTGAGTCCCGCGGAGTGGTGTGCGGACCGTCGGTTGCGACAGTCTCCGCATCAACCTGAGCTCACCGCGTTGCTCCGGTCAGCTCCTGTGCATTGATAGTGCGGAAGTTGTTGGATTGCAAGCATTCTGCGGGCGCGCGCGTCGATGCAGCGGTCGCGGCGTGCCGCTGGCGGGAACGACGCGGAGCGCGGCTCGGTCAGTCAGCGACACTCGCCGCGACCGCTGGTGAGACCCGCTGCTCCTCGGCCGGAGGCGTGCTCGTCAACGCGTTCATGTAGCGGCGGGCGACCTGCCACTCGTCGGTCTGCTCGGCAAGCAGCGCCCCGACGAGGCGGATGACGGCCCTGCGGTTCGGGAAGATGCCGACGACGTCGGTTCTCCTGCGGATCTCCTTGTTCAACCGCTCCTGGGGGTTGTTGGAACGGATCTTCGGCCAGTGCTCTGGCGGGAAGGCACTGAAGGCCAAGAGGTCGTCGGCGGCGTCAAGGACGTAGGTGGCGACGTCTGCGAAGCCGGCCTCGGTGAGCTTGTCGACGACGTGGCCGAGCTGGGCCCAGGTCGCCTCCTTGTCGGCCTGCTCGAAGATCGAGCGCACGAGCGTGGCGATCATCGGCCAGGAGCTCTTCGCCACGCGAGAGGCCAGGTTGGCCATGAAATGGGTTCGGCACCTTTGCCAGGAGGCCCCGGAGAACACGGCGGCGATCGCCGCCTTGATGCCGCCATGGGCGTCAGAGATGACGAGCTCGACACCGGACAGCCCCCGCTTCACGAGGCTGCGCAGGAAGGCGGTCCAGGCGTCGGTGTCCTCGGTCGTCACGACGTCGAAGCCGACGATCTCGCGCTTGCCCTCGGCGTTGACGGCCGTGGCGATCACCGCCGAGACGTTGACCACCCGGCCGCCCTCACGGACGCGCTGTGTCAAGGCGTCGATCCAGCAATAGCGATAGGGACCGGACTCGAGGGGGCGACCTCGGAACTCCGCGACGCGCTCATCGAGCTCGGCGGCGAGCCGGCTGACCTCGGACTTCGAGATCCCTTCGATGCCCATCGCCTTCACGAGGTCATCGACGCGCCTTGTCGAGACGCCCTCGACGTAGGCCTGGCAGATCACCGCCACGAGGGCCTGTTCGGCCCGCCGGCGGGGGGAGAGCAAGAACTCGGGGCTGTAGACGCCGCTTCGGAGCTTTGGGACCCTGAGCTCGATCGTTCCGACCCGGGTGTCCCAGGGACGGGTGCGATAGCCGTTGCGCGTGTTCTCCCGGTCCTCGGTGCGCTCGTTGTAGGCGGCACCGCACTGGGCCGAGGCCTGGGCGGACATCACCGCCTCGCTGAAGGCCTTGAGCATCGCTCGCGCGAGGTCGCCGTCGGCGTCTTCGCCGGTCAGGTAGTTGCCGATCCACGCGCCGGCGTCGATAGTGGTGGGGACAGACACCGTGTTCCTCCTCAAGTCGTTGGCTTCGCAACTGCTTCTTGAGGTTGACGCGGTGGCTGTCGCGTGTGGGGGATGGTCTCCCTCGGCTCACCGGCTCGCACACCACTCGTTGGGACTCAACCGGCACGAGACTCTCATCGCGGTTGGTGATCGTCTCGGGGCGCGACG
>JAJZMD010000157.1 GCA_021803085.1 Actinomycetes bacterium | reverse complement strand
TCACCGAAGCAGGGGTCTGCCGAGCCGCCCTGGAGCAGTGTTGTAAATGTCCCGTTGTTGCAGTGGTCCACGCCCTGGGCGTTGAACTGGTCCGGGATGAACCAGACGTTCCATGTGCCAAGCGGCGTTGTGCTCGTGCTGACCGCGACGAACGCACCCCCCCACCCGAAGGTGGCTGAGCCGTCGATCTCTGTCAGCCAGAGCTGGCTCGCGAACCACCGCCCGGATGTCTTTGTGTAGTAGCAGCGGGGGTCGCCCTGGACGTTCAGCGTCCCGCCCCCTGTCCCGCCGAAGATCTCGGGGGTGCCGAAGAGCTTCTCGAGCGCCATGCCCTTCGTCCCGCCGAGCGGCGTGAGGCTCGACGACGTGAACACCTGGGCGACCTCGTTGTTGACCTCCATGACCATCCCGTTGCCCGCGCACAGGCCCTGGTCGGGCGGCTCCACGTCGACCCCCGGAAGGGGATTGGGCGTCGTGCCGGTGTACGTCGGGTGCAGCGCGCCCTGGTCGTAGGCGTTGATGCCGCCCGCCGACGCCAAGCCCGCGGTCGGCCCGCCCACCGTTGTGCCGGGGACCGTGACGAGGTGACCCGTGGGCCCATGGCGCTCGCCGAGCACGCCCCGAGGGTCGTTGCCGGGAGCCTGCGCGAGGGTTGTCGTCGCCCGGCTGTCCGTCCCGGCGTCCGGCGTGCGCGCCCTGCTCGCGAACGCACCGGCCGCTGTGAGTGTGTGCGGGCCACTTGTGGTGAACGTCGCCGCCGAGCCGGCGGGGGCTGTGTTCGCCCACGTCGTCTTCGCGACGAACGTGGTGGATACCCCCGACGGTGTCAAGGTGAAGGTATGCACGGAAGGCGACGCTGTCGCTCCCGCGGTGGCCGTCGCCATCGGGAACCCCAGGAGTCCCACGGAAACGGCGCTCATGCCGACGACGAGCCGGCCAAAGGTGAGTCTCATCCCTGCCCTTTCTCTGCTACCGGGTTGTCTCTGCCAGTGACCGGGTGCCGTTCCTCGGCCTCCCGCCACGCTGTGCTCTCTCGGTCTCCCGCCACGCTGCGCCCCCGAAGACGATCCAGCAGGTCCGTCGGAGGCCGGTCCCACGGGAGCGTGCGCCCCGAGCAGGACCGTAGACGCCGTCGCGGGCTGCCGCAAGGAGATCGACGAAGACCTCGCCGTGCAACGAGCCCTGCAGCCGCCGGCCGCAGCTCTCTGAGCGGCCCCGCCGGATGGGGGTGCCAGGGGCGTACCGGCGGGTCGCGTCAGGCGTCGCTCGCTGCCGCCGCGTGCGCGTCCACGTCTGCGGTGCGCACCGCGCCGTCGCCGGCAGCGACCCTCGCGTCGAGGGCGCCGCGCGGCATCCCCGCGCGCGCGGCACGGGAGGGCGCGGCCTCGTCGCCGTGGTGGTACTTCCCGCCGCGCAGCCACGACGCCCCGGCCGCGACAAGGCACGCGACGAGCGCGAACGTGAACGCCTCGGCGAGCCCGTGGTGGAACGGGCCGGAGATGAGCTTCGGGAAGAAGCTCCGCCCCGTCAGGTAGCGGACCTTCGCCGCCGGTACGCGTGCGATCGCGGGCCCGAGGAGCGTGCGGATCGGGTTGTACCCCAGGAACGCCGCGAACAGGCTCGCGACCGGGGGCAGGGCAGCCGCTCTGGCCGCGTCCACCCTGGGCACGCCTTGGGCGGCGAGCCCCGACTGGAGGCTGTGGGGCAGCGTGCTCGCAAGGCCGAGGATGATGAGCGTGAAGAACACCCCGATGGAGAGCACCATCGAGGAGTTCTGGAAGGTCGTGAGCATCCCCGCACCCACCCCCCGGCGGTCCGGCGGGAGGCTGTTCATGACGCCGGCGAGGTTCGGCGAGGAGAAGACGCCCATGCCCAGCCCCATGAGGAGGAGCAGCAGGCCGAACGCCAGGTACGAGAAGTCGACGGGCAGCAGCTCGAGCAGGCCGAAGCTCAGCGCGCACACCACCATCCCGCCCGACGCGAACGGACGCGCGCCGAAGCGGTCCGAGAGGAAGCCTGCCGCGGGCCCTGCGATGAGGAACCCCGCCGTCAGGGGGAGCATGTAGATCCCTGCCCACAGCGGCGTGTTGGCGAAGCTGAAGCCGTGCTGGGGCAGCCACACCCCTTGCAGCCAGATGATGAGGATGAACATGAGGCCGCCGCGGCCGATCGCGGCGAGCAGGGTCGCCAGGTTCCCGTACGCGAAGGCCCGGATGCGGAACAGCGAGAGGTTGAACATGGGGCTCGCGACCCTGCGCTCGATGAGCACGAACGCGGCGAGCAGCGCCACGCCGCCGGCGAGCGCCGCGTCCACTCTCGGGTTCGCCCAGCCCATCGTGCTGTGGCCGTAGGGGATGATCCCGTAGGTGATGCCGACGAGCACGAGCACCAGCCCCGCCGCGAACGTGAGGTTTCCCCACCAGTCGATCTTCGCCGCGTGACGGGTCCCGACCTCGCGGAGCTTCAGCCGAGCCCAGATCGTGCCGAGCACGCCGACCGGGACCGAGACCAAGAAGACGAGGTGCCATTCGACCGGCGCGAGCAGCCCGCCGAGCACCAGGCCGATGAACGAGCCGGCGATCGCCGCCACGCTGTTGATCCCGAGGGCGAGGCCGCGCTGCTCGGGAGGGAAGGCGTCGGTGAGGATCGGCGCCGCGTTGGCGAACACCATCGCGCCCCCCACGCCCTGGCCGACGCGCATGAAGATCAGCCACAGCGCTCCCGACGAGCCGTGGAGCCAGCTCACCGACAGCAGGACGGAGAACGCCGAGAAGACCGCGAAGCCGAGCGTGTACATCTTGACCCGCCCGTACATGTCGCCGATCCGCCCGAAGCTCACCAGCAGGACGGCGGTACAGACCATGAAGCCCATGAGCATCCAAAGGAGGTAGCTCGTGTTGCCCGGGGTGAGCGGTGTGAGCTTGATCCCCCGGAAGATGTCGGGCAGCGCGATGAGGATGATCGACGAGTTGATGGTGGCCATCAGCATGCCGAGCGTGGTGTTCGACAGCGCGATCCACTTGTAGCGATCGTGGGCGACGGCCTTCGGACGCGCCTCGTCGATCTGCGAGACCATGATGCACCGACGGTACCAGCCGGTCCTCCGAGCCCGGACGCCGCGACTCAGGGCCCCGACGCCGCGCCTGAGGGTACGCAGAACCCGCCGCAGAAGAGGACACCGCGCCTCAGGGCACGAGGATGCTGCTCAGCCGCCTCCCGGTGACCACGAGGCCCGACACGCCGAGCGCCGCCAGGTACGCGGTGTGGCCCGCCGTCGACCAGCCGAAGTCGCCGAGGTCGGTGGCGCGCAGGAGGGCCACGCCCTGGTAGAGGGGGGTGGCGCGCACGACCGCCTGGAGCCAGCCGGGATAGACCGACAGCGGGTAGAAGGTCGCCGAGAAGAGGAACATCGGCAGGACGACGAGCAGCACGACGTCGAAGTCCTGGAAGCTCCGCATGTACGTCGTCGCCGCCATCCCGCAGGCTGCGAAGGCGAAGGCGACGACGAGCGCCTCTGGGTAGCAGAGCAGTGCCCAGCCGGAGGCGACGTCGCCGAGCGCAGCCATCACGCACAGGAACGAGGCCGCGTACAGCCCGGCGCGCATGAGGCACCACACCAGCTCTCCGGTGGCGACGTCGGGCACGGAGAGCGGGGTCGCAAGGACCGACTCGTAGGTGTGCGCGTACCTGAGCTTATGGAACAGGTTGAACACGGAGTCGAAGATCGCGCCGTTCATGGCGGAGGAGGCGAGGAGCCCCGGCGCGACGAAGACCGGGTAGGCGACGAGCCGGCCCGCGACGTGGAGCGGGCCGACGAGGACGCTCATCCCGATCCCGATGGACAGCAGGTAGAAGAACGGCTCGAAGAACCCCGACACGAGGAAGATCCAGCCGCGCCGGTAGACGTAGACGTTCCGCTCGACCATGCGCACCGCACGCCTCGTCCCGAAGAGGGCGGCCGGCGTGACGCGCAGGAGCGCGCCGCGCGACGGCGGCGGGGTCGCCGGGGGGCCCGTCAGGGTCGCGCTCACACGACCAGACGCCTTCGGTAGGTGGCCGACGCGGCGGCGTAGCCGGCGGCGGCCAGCGCGACCAGGTACGCGGCGTGCCCGATCGAGTCGGCCAGGGACGCGTCGCCGAGCACGAGCGACCGGCACAGCGCGACCCCGTGGTAGAGGGGGGTCACCTGGGCGAGAGGCTGCAGCCAACCCGGCAGCCGCGTGATCGGGAAGAAGACGCCGGAGAAGAGGAACAGGGGCACCACCCCGAAGCGGTAGATCACCGAGAAGGCAGCGTCCTTCTCCTGGGTGGCCGAGAACGCGGCGATCGGCGCGGCGAACGCGACCCCGGTGAGCACGCCGGCGGGGAGGGCGACGGCCGCCTCCCAGGAGCGGGTGAGACCGAACGCCGCCAGCGTGCCGAGGAAGGCGCACGACACCGTCGCGAGGCGCAGCACGATCCATGCCAGGTGGCCCCGCAGGACGTCGACGACGCGCAGCGGGGTCGCGAGCATCGCCTCGTACGTCTTCAGCCACTTGAGGGCGCCCATCACCGGGTACGTGGACTCGCTCACACCCACCTGCATCGCCGCCGACGCGAGGAGCCCAGGGCCGACGAACGCGAGGTAGCTGACCCCCTGCACCTGGTGGACGTGGTGGTCCACGAGCGTGCCCAGGCCGATCCCCATCGCCGCCAGGTAGAGGACCGGCTCGACGAAGGTCTCCGTCATCGAGCTGCGCCACGTGCGCTTGTACCGGAAGGCCCAGTAGCCGAGGGAGCGCAGCCACAGCGGACGCGCCCCGTCCCTCGCCGCCCGCGTCACCGCGAGCACCTCAGTCGACCAGGCTGCGGCCCGTGAGGCGCAAGAACACGTCCTCGAGGGTCGCGCGACGGACGAGCCCGCTGACCGGCGACCACCCGCGCCGTTCCGCTTCCGCCAGGATCTGCTCGCCGTCGTCGGCGTAGAGGAGCATGCGGTCGGGCAGGACCTCGACGCGACGGGCCAGCTCGCCGAGCGGGAGCGCCGCAGCCTGGTCGTGCGCGGTCGCGAAGCGCAGCTCCACCACCTCACGGGTCACGTAGCGCTCGACGAGCTCGCGGGGGGTGCCGTGCGCGGCGATGCGGCCGTGGTCCATGATCACCAGCCGGTCGCAGAGCTGCTCGGCCTCCTCCATGTAGTGGGTGGTGACGACGAGCGTCACACCGTCCTGCTTCAGCCGGTAGAGCCGGTCCCAGAGCAGATGGCGCGCCTGGGGGTCGAGACCGGTCGTCGGCTCGTCCAGGATCATGAGGTCGGGCTGCGACATGAGCGCGCGGGCGATCGTGAGCCGGCGCTTCATCCCTCCCGAGAGGGGCTCCACGCGGTCGTGCGCCCGCTCCGAGAGCTGCGCGAACTCGAGCAGGTCGGCCGCCCGGCGCCGCGCGTCGGCCCGAGGCACGTCGAAGTAGCGCGCGTACACGACGAGGTTGTCGAGCACCGTCAGCTCGAGGTCGAGCGAGTCCTCCTGTGGCACGAGCCCGAGCCGCGCGCGGATCTTCGTCCCGTCGATCGCCGGGTCCATCCCGAGCACCCGCAGGGTCCCCCCCGAGACCGGGGACATGCACGCGATCATCCGCATCGTGCTGGTCTTGCCGGCGCCGTTGGGGCCGAGGAAGCCGAAGCACTCCCCGCGGGCGATCTCGAAGCTGACGCCGTCCACCGCGGTGAACCGCCCGAAGCGCTTGACGAGCCCCCGCGCGACGACGAGGGCCGGGGCCGGGGCGACGGCGCGTTCCTCGGCGGCCGCGCGGTCGGCGGCCGCGCGGTCGTCGGCGGCGCGGTCGTCGGCGGCCGCCACGTGCGGGGCGTCAGGCGCTCCGGGTGCCGCTCCCCCCGTCACCTCGGCCGCCGGCGCGCGGGTACCGAGGAAGGAGCGCAGGGTGGGTGCCACCCACGAGAAGCTACCGCGCGGGCACGCGGCCCCCGGAGGCCCGCCAGCGGCGCGGCGCCCGATCAGTCCTCGACGGCGAAGGTGCCGGTGATCTCGCCGGACGCGAGGACGTGGCCCCTCACGAGGAACCGGAGCTTCGCGTAGGTCGCGTGATCGTCGAGGCCCAGCTCCCTCGCCTCGGCGTCCAGCGCGTACACCGTGAAGACGTAGTGGTGCGGGGGGTCGCCGGGGGGCGGCGCCATCCCGCCGTAGCCGTGCCCGCCCCAGTCGGTGATCCCGTCCTGCCACTGGCCCCGGTCCGTGCCTGCGCCTTCCGGGAGCTCTGCGAGGGTCGGCGGCATGTTGACGCGTACCCAGTGCGAGAAGCCCACGGTCGTCGGGGCGTCCGGATCGAAGCAGGTGAGCGCGAGGCTCTTGGTGCCCGCGGGAACGGCGCTCCACGAGAGCTGCGGGCTCTTGTTGTCTCCGCCCGCGAGCTCGTGGGCGGCCGAGGGCGGGATCGGCCCGCCATGCTCGAACGTAGTGCTCCGGACGGTGAGCTGTGTGCCTTCCATGCACATGGCCTACCCCGCGGCGGGCGCGCGTGCAATGCGGCCCGCCCGATGACCGCGCCGCGGCCGGGCCCGCGCCCGGGATGCGACCTAACATCGGTGGATGGCTGGGCTCCACGGCGCGTCCGGGTTCCCCCGCAACGGCCGCGGCGTGCTCCCCGGACAGCTGATCGAGCGCGCGATCACCGCCGGCTACGTCGACGCGGGACGCTTCAAGGTCCCGCCCGAGAACGTCCAGCCGGCGAGCTTGGACCTCCGGCTGGGCGAGACCGCGTACCGCATCCGCTGCAGCTTCCTCCCCGGGCGCGACCCGGTCGAGGCGAAACTCGAGGAGTACACGCTCGACGAGATCGACCTCCGCCGCGGCGCGATGCTCGAGGTCGGCCACCCCTACCTCGTCGAGCTGAAGGAGCGGCTCCACCTTCCCGAGGGGCTCCGGGGCAAGGCGAACCCGAAGAGCTCGACCGGCCGCGTCGACGTGTTCACCCGCGTCGTCACCGACCGCAGCGCGCGGTTCGACGAGATCGCCAACGGCTACGACGGCGCGCTCTACCTCGAAGTGGTGCCCCTCTCCTTCGCGATCCGCGTACGCGAGGACCTCACGCTCAACCAGCTGCGCCTCGCGATCGGAAAGCCCACGCTCACCGACACAGAGATCCGGGAGGCCCACGAGCGCCAGCCGCTCCTGTACCGCGCGGATCGTCCGGTCCCCACCGACGAGCTCGTCCTCTCCGACGGCCTGTTCCTGGGGCTCGACCTGCGCGGGGATGGGCACGGGCGCGTCGGGTACTCCGCGCGCGAGCACGCGCCGCTGCTCGACCTCGTGCGCTCGGGGGAGATCGATCCCGAGCCGTTCTGGGACCCGGTGGTGCGCGAGCGAGGGAACCGGCTCGTCCTCTCCCCGAACAAGTTCTACCTGCTCATGTCCGACGACGCCGTCTCGGTACCGCCGGACCTCGCCGCGGAGATGACCGCCTACGACCCGACGAGCGGCGAGCTGCGCACCCACTACGCGGGGTTCTTCGACCCTGGCTTCGGGTTCGACCCGGCCGGCGGGTTCAGGGGGTCACGCGCGGCCCTCGAGGTCCGCGCGCACGACGTGCCGTTCATGATCGAGCACGGCCAGACGGTCTGCAAGCTCACCTTCGAGCGGATGCTCGAGCCGCCCGACGTCCTCTACGGTCCGACGATCGGCTCCTCCTACCAGCGCCAGGCCGAGACGCTCAGCCGCCACTTCCAGCGCGACCGGGGCGCCTGAGGCGCTTCTCGGCCTGTCGAGCCGGAGCTCGAGGCGGACCCGCGCGCCCTCGGGCACGGTTCATCGCACACTTGCGGCTCAGGTATGCCATCTGTGGTGCCATATATGGCATGGAGAAGACGACCATTTACCTTCCGCGGGAGCTCAAGGAGTCGCTTCGCCGGGTGGCCGCGGAAGGTGGCACCTCGGAAGCGGAGCTCGTCCGAGAGGCAATCGCCGAGCGCGTCCGGCGTCGACGCCCTCGTCCGCGGGGTGGGCTCTACTCCAGTGGCGACCCGTCGCTGTCGAAGCACGTGGACGCCGCGCTGGACGGTTTCGGGCAGCGATGATCGGTTCGCGGCGCTGAACGTGCTCGTCATCGACACCAGCGGGTTGGTGGCGTTCTTCGACTCGAGCGACGCGTACCACCGGAGCGTCGACGCAGCGGTCACCGCCGACGACGGACCGTTGGTCGTCTCGCCGTACGTCGTGGCGGAGCTCGACTACCTCATCGCGACGCGCAGGGGTGTCGCAGAGGAGCTCTTGGTCCTGTCGGAGCTGGCGAGCGGCGCGTGGGAGCTGCCGGCTCTCGGTCCGAGCGACCTCGCGGAAGCGCGGGACGTCGTCGACCGCTACCGCGACCTCCAGATCGGGGCGACGGACGCCTCGCTCGTGGTGCTCGCCAGGCGGTACGGCACGAACCGACTCCTCACGCTGCACCGCCGGCACCTCTCGGCCGTCCGCACGGCGGAGGTACGGGCGTTCGAGCTCCTCCCGAGCTGATCAGCACGCCGGGCGGACGCGGCGCGGAGCCGCGACCGCACGCACGGACGACCCCGGCCGCCTCGACCCCGACCGCCTCAGCCCCTCGCGCCCGCCACCTGGAGGCGGACCTCCGCCCGGGCGAGCGCCGCCTCGGCCTCGGCGAGCTCCAGGTCCTCGGGCGGCGCGCCCTCGCCTTCCCCCTGCTCGCCGCCGGCGCCGGCCGCCGCGCCGATCCCCGCCGCGCCGGCGCGGCCCGCAGCCGCACGGAGCTCTTCGATGCGGGCCTGCGCCGCTGCACGAGCCTGCTCGGCGCGCGCGACGTCGATCCGTTCGGCGAGCTCGGCCGTGGCCGCCAGCAGCGTCACCCGCGTGGAGCGGGCCTCGGCGCCGTCGATCCCCTGGCCCGTCTCCACCTGGAGGTAGCCGCCGTGCACCGCCATGTGCACGGGGTCCCCCTCCGTGCGGTCCACCCGCACGTCCCCGGGCACGACGTCGGTGATGATCGGCGTGTGGCCGTCGAGCACGGTGAGGTCGCCGTCGGAGCTCCGCAGCACGATCGCGCGCGCCGAGGTGGAGAGCAGCTCGGACTCGGGCGTGAGCACCGAGACGTCGAAGGCGCCGTCGGGCATCAGCGCGCCTCGGCCTCGAGGGTCTTCGCCTTCTCGAGCACGGACTCCGCGCCGCCGACGTTGAAGAACGCCTGCTCGGGGACGTCGTCGAGGTCGCCCTTCACCAGCGACTCGAACGACTCGACCGTCTCTTGGATCGGCACCGTGATGCCCTTCAGCCCGGTGAATGCCTCGCCCACGTTGAAGGGCTGGGAGAGGAAGCGCTGGATCTTCCGGGCGCGCGACACCGTGACGCGGTCCTCCTCGGAGAGCTCGTCGATCCCGAGGATGGCGATGATGTCCTGGAGCTCGCGGTAGCGCTGGAGCACGCCCTGGACCTGCCGGGCCACCTGGTAATGGCGCTCCCCCACCACCTCGGGGGCGAGGATGTTCGAGGTGGAGGCGAGCGGTGTCACCGCGGGGTAGATCCCGAGCGCCGCGATCTGCCGGGAGAGCTCGGTCGTGGCGTCGAGGTGCGTGAAGGTGGTGAAGGGTGCGGGGTCGGTGTAGTCGTCCGCAGGCACGTACACGGCCTGGATCGAGGTGATCGACTTGCCACGGGTGGAGGTGATCCGCTCCTGCAGCTCCCCCATCTCGTCGGCCAGCGTCGGCTGGTAGCCGACGGCCGAGGGCATCCGCCCGAGGAGGGTGGAGACCTCCGAGCCCGCCTGGACGAACCGGAAGACGTTGTCGATGAAGAGGAGCACGTCCTGGTTCTGCACGTCACGGAAGTACTCGGCCATCGTCAGGGCCGCGAGCCCGACGCGCAGGCGGACGCCCGGCGGCTCGTCCATCTGGCCGTAGACGAGCGCGGCACGGTCGATGACGCCGGACTCCTTCGTCTCGATCCACAGGTCGGTGCCCTCACGGGTCCGCTCCCCCACGCCGGCGAAGATCGAGACGCCGCCGTGGAGCGTCGCGACCCGGTTGATCATCTCCAAGATGATGACGGTCTTGCCGACGCCCGCGCCCCCGAACAGGCCGATCTTGCCACCCTGGACGTAGGGCTCGAGCAGGTCGATCACCTTGATCCCCGTCTCGAACATCCTGCGCTGCGGCTCGAGCTGGTCGAAGTCCGGCGGGGGCCGGTGGATCTCCCAGCGGTCGGCGACGTCGCCGATGTCGTCGGTGTCGAGCGGCTCGCCGAGCACGTTGAACACGTGGCCCAGGACCGCGTTGCCGACCGGCACGGTGAGGCCGTGGCCGAGGTTGCGCACGGGCGCGCCGCGCACGAGGCCGTCGGTCGGGCGCATGCAGATGCAGCGCACGCGGCCCTCGCCGATCTGCTGGGCGACCTCGGCGGTGACCGTGACCACCTTCCCCTCGAGCTCGAGGTCGACCTCGACGGCGTGGTTGATCGCGGGGAGCGCGTGCGGCGGGAACTCGACGTCGATGACGGGGCCGGCGATCCCGACGACGCGCCCGTGCTCGAGCGGGCGCTCCTCGGCTTGCGGGCGCTCCGGCGCGGTGATGGCCATGGGTCAGGCTCCCTTCGCGTGGCGGAGCGCCTCCGCCCCGCCGACGATCTCCATGATCTCGGTCGTGATGGCGTCCTGGCGGGCGCGGTTCATGACCCGGGTGAGGGTCCGGATGAGCTCGTCCGCGTTGTCGCTCGCCGCCGCCATCGCGCGCTGCTGCGCGGTGAAGAACGAGGCCGCGCCCTCGAGCATCGCCGTGAAGATCTCCGACTCGACGGCGCGGGGGGCGAGCCGTGAGAGGAGCGTCTCCACGTCCGGCTCGAACTCGGTGTAGCCGGCGGACGCGGGCTCGCCCGCGTCCCCGGAGACCGGCCCCCCGGCGGCGGCATGCGGGGCCGCGGTGCCGGCGTGGGCCGCGGTGCCGGCGTGGGCCGCGGTGCCGGTGCCCGGGGTGGGCCCGGCGTGGGGACCGGTGGGCGCACCGGTCAACGCGACGGCCGGCCCGCCGGTCGGCGCGCCGGTGGGGGGCGCGGAGGCGACCCCGCCGGTGCCGGTGGCAGGGGTGCCGGCCGTGGCAGGGGTGCTCGGGAGGGCGGCGCGCCCGGGCTCGGGCAGCGGCAGGAGCTGGTGGACCTCGACCGCCTGGGAGCCGGCCGACTTGTAGCGCATCGAGACGCACAGGACCTGCTGGACGTCGCCGGCGAGGAAGGGCGCCGTCACCGCTGCGGCGACGGCGCGCGCGTCGCCCCACGACGGCCGCTCGCTCATCTGCTGGAACGACCGCTCGACCGCCTGGCGCCGGAACCGGAAGTACGAGGGGGCCTTCTTCCCCACCGTGAAGAGCCGCACCGAGATGCCCTGCGCCGAGAGGTCGGCCACCAGCCGCTCCGTCGCGCGCAACGTCGAGGCGTTGTACGGCCCGGCCAGCCCCCGGTCCGCCACGATCGCAAGGACCACCACCGCCTGGCGCTCCGCCGGCGCGCCGAGGAGCTTCTCGGCGGCGGCCGGATCGCCCTTGGCCGCCTCGACGACGATGCGCGCCATGCCCGCGCGGTAGGGGCGGTTGGCCGTCATCCGGGTGAGGGACCGGACGATCTGGGACGCCGCGATGAGCTCCATCGCCCTCGTGATCTTCTTCGTCGACTGGATGCTGCGGACGCGCCGCCGCAGCGCCCGCTCCTGGCCTCCGGGCACGGCTCAGTCGACCTTCCCGGCGTCGAAGCCGTCGAGGAACGCGCGGAGGGCCGCGTCGAGCTCCTGGGCGTCGGGAAGCTTCCCGGTGGCGTTCACGGCCTCGAGGAGCTCGGGGTGCTGGGCGCGGACGTACTCCCGCAGCTCGGTCTCGAAGCGCCGGACGTGCTCGACCGGCACCGAGTCCGCCCACCCGTGGGTGCCCGCGTAGATGACGACGACCTGCTCTGCGACGGGAAGGGGCTCGTTCTGCGGCTGCTTCAGGAGCTCGGTCAGCCGGTAGCCGCGGTCGAGCTGCGCCTGGGAGACGCGGTCGAGCTCGGAGCCGAACGTCGCGAACGCCTCGAGCTCGCGGAACTGCGCGAGGTCGAGCTTCAAGGTCCCAGAGACCGAGCGCATCGCGCGCACCTGTGCCGCGCCGCCGACCCGCGACACCGAGTTGCCCACGTCGATCGCCGGCCGGATGCCCGAGTAGAAGAGGTCGGACTGCAGGTAGATCTGGCCGTCGGTGATCGAGATCACGTTGGTCGGGATGTACGCCGAGATGTCGCCGGCCTTCGTCTCGATGATCGGCAGCGCGGTGAGCGATCCGCCTCCGAGCTCGTCGGAGAGCTTCGCGGCGCGCTCGAGCAGGCGGCTGTGGAGGTAGAAGACGTCCCCGGGGTAGGCCTCGCGGCCCGGGGGGCGCCGGAGCAGGAGCGAGATCTGGCGGTACGCCTCGGCCTGCTTGGACAGGTCGTCGTAGACGATCAGCGCGTCCTCGCCGTGCTCCATCCAGTGCTGGCCCATCGCGCACCCCGCGTACGGCGCGAGGTACTTGAACGGCGCGGGGTCGCCCGCGGAGGCGACCACGACCACCGTGTAGGCGAGCGCGCCGAAGCTCTCGAGCGTGCTCACGGTCTGGGCGACCGAGGAGTTCTTCTGGCCCACCGCGACGTAGATGCACTTCACGCCGGCGTCGCGCTGGTTCAGGATCGTGTCGATCGCGATCGTGGTCTTGCCGGTCTTGCGGTCGCCGATGACGAGCTCGCGCTGGCCGCGCCCGATGGGGGTCATGGAGTCGATCGCCTTGATGCCCGTCTGGAGGGGCTGGGCGACGGGCTGGCGGCCGACGATCCCGGGCGCCTGGACCTCCATGCGGCGCTCGGCGTCGGTCGTGACAGGACCCTTGCCGTCGAGCGGCTCACCGAGGGCGTTCACCACGCGGCCGAGGAGCCCGTCGCCCACCGGGACCGACAGGATCCGGCCGGTGGCCTTCACGACCTGCTCCTCTTCGAGGCTGTCGACCTCGCCGAGGACGACCGCGCCGATCGTGTCCTCGTCGAGGTTCAGGGCGAGGCCGAGCGTCCCGTCCTCGAACTCGAGCAGCTCGTTCACCGCGGCGCGCGGGAGGCCCGAGACCCGCGCGATCCCGTCGCCCACCTCCACGATGCGGCCGATCTGCTCCGCCTCTGCGAGCGGGACGTACTCGGCGACGTGGCGCCGCAGCGCCTCGGTGATCTCCTCGGCATTGATGGTCAGCTCGGCCATGTCGGCTCTTTCCGCTCCGTTCCGTTCCTCGGTCAGTTCCCCGGACCCGCCGGGCCACTGCCCCGGTCCGCTCCCGGGCCCGTGCCCCGGTCGCTGTCCTGCTCGCCCGCCGGCCCCCGGTCGCTGTCCTGCTCGCCCGCCGGCCCCGGCAACCCTTCCTCCGCCGCTCCCCGGTGGGCGCTCCGCTCGAGCCGCCCGAAGCCGAGGTCGGTCCACCCTCCGGTCATGACGTGCTCGCGCAGCCGTTCCAGGCGCCCGCGGGCCGTCGCGTCGAGCTCGAGGTCCCCGATCTCGACGTTGACCCCGGCGAGCAGGGCCGGGTCGACGGTGACCTGCAGCTCCACGGGCGACCCGGCAAGGCGCGAGAGCGTCTCGGAGAGCTGCCGGCGCTCCCCGGCGTCGACTTCCTGGCCGGCACGTACCCGCGCGACGCGCCAGCCGCGTGCGGCGGCCGCCTGCTCGACGAGCCAGTCGAGCGTGCCCGCCACGTCGCGCGGCCTGCCGCCCGTGACGACGTAGTCGGCGAGCCGCCGCGTCGCGGGGTGGGCCTTTCCTGCCAGCAGGTCGTCGACGACCGCTCGGCGGAGCGACACCGGCAGGTCGCGGTCGGAGAGCGGGCCACGCAGATCGGGAGTGGAGCCCACGATCCGGGCGAAGCGGAACAGCTCGTCCTCCACCGTCTCGAGCTCGGCGACCGAGAGGTCCTCGAAGACGCAAGCGGCGTACCCGCCGACGCGTTCGCGGGCCTCGCGGTGGCCGAGCAGCTCCTCTGTCCCGGTCCCGTGCTCCGCCACCTGGCGCAGGCGGCTCGCCACCCAGGCGATCGCCGCGGGCACCTCCTGCGCGTGGACGGCGCCCGCGACGTAGGCGCACAGCCGCAGGGCGGACGCCCCCACCTTTCCCGTCAGGAGCTCGGCGAGGACGTCGTGGCGGGCACGCGGGGGGACCGCGACGTCGGTCATCGCGGCGTGCAGGCCCGCGTCCCGCCGCAGCAACCGGTCGACCGCGGCGACGTCGGACACGAGGGTCTCGTGTGCAGGGTCGGGCGTCGCGTCGAGAACGGCGGCGGTGTAGCCCTGGATCGCGGGGTTCACGGCTCGCTGGCTGCGGACGCCGCCGTCGCCGCCGCCGCACCGGGCTCTCCGGTCTCCCGCGACAACGCGTCGACCGCCTCCTGGATCAGGTCCTGGTGCGCGGCACGGTCCATCTCGCGCCCGATGATCCGCTCGACGACCTCCACCACGAGCTCGCCCAGGTGCTGCGCGGCCTCCTCCAGCGCTCGCTGGCGAGCCAGACGGACCTCGGCGTCCGCGCTCGTGACGAGGCGGTCGTACTCGCGTTGCCCGCGGTCGCGTGCCTCCTCGGCCAGCCGCTCGGCCGTCCGCTGCGCCTGCTCGACGATCTCTCGCGCCTGGGCGCGGGCGTGCTCGAGCGCGCTGCGGCGGTCGGCGTCGACGCGTTGCGCCTCGCTTCTGGCCTGCTCCGCGGCAGCCAACTCCGCACGGATCGCGTCCTGACGCTCGGAGAGCATGCGATTGAGCGGCGGGAGGATGTACTTGCCGACGAAGAAGAGCACGACGAGGAAGGCGACGAGCTCCGCGATGAACGTCCCGTTCGGGACGATGAAGACGCTCGAGAGCATGCGAGGTGGCCGGCTCTCGCTACTTCTTGTAGAGCACGAAGACGAAGAGGACCGTGAAGGCGAGGTTGATGAAGTACATCGCCTCCACCAGGCCGACCGTCAGGAACATGATCGTGAAGAGCCGTCCCTGGGCCTCCGGCTGGCGCGCGACGCCCGCGATCGTCTGGCTCCCGGCCAGGCCGTCACCGATGGCGGCGCCGATGGCGCCTCCGCCGAGCGCGAGCCCGCCGCCGATCATGGCCCCGCCGAGCTGCAGGCCCTCTTGGGTCGGGGTGACTGACATGTGGTTCCTTTCTCCCTGTCGGACGAGAACTGCGCCGATCAGTGCTGGTCGGCCGTGGACATCGCCGATCCGTGCTGGTCGGCCGTGGACATCGCCGATCCGTGCTGGTCGGCCGTGGACATCGCCGATCCATGCTGGTCGGCTGTGGACATCGCCGTGTCGAAGTACAAGATGGTGAGAAGGCTGAAGATGAACGCCTGGATTGGCCCGATCAAGAACACGTCGAACATCTTCCAGACGACGTCGAAGACGAGCGTGAGGACGTCGCCGATCGGAACGGCGCCGAGCTTCCACGCGCCCAGCGCGGCGATGAGGCTGAGCATCAGCGCGCCGGAGAACAGGTTGCCGAAGAGCCGGAGCGCGAGGGTGATGGGCTTGGCGATCTCCTCGACCAGGTTCATGAACAGGTTGACCGGGAAGAGGAACTTCGGGAACGGCTGCAGCAGGTAGTGGCGAAGGTAGCCACCGACGCCGCGGGTGCGCAGCGACGCCGCGTGCACGAGCACGATCACGACGACGGCCAGCGCCGCCGGCAGGTTCACGTCGGCGGTCGGTGGCCCGAGGATCGCGTACTTGCTGCCGATTGTGAAGATCTCGAAGAAGTTGGCCACGAGGATGAAGACGAACAGCGCGGACGCGAGCGGCACGATCGCCATGCCGCGGGGCCCGATCGAGCCGGCGAGCTGGCGGCGGACGGCGCCGACGCCCGACTCCCAGACGAGCTGGAACTTCCCCGGCACGCCGCTCGTCGCCTGCCGGCGCAGGACGAGCCCGAGCGCGATCACGACCACGACGGCGGCGCCGGTGGCCCACAGCGTGTCGAGGTTCATCGAGAGGCCGAGCACCTTGACGCCGATGTGTGTGCCGACGGTGATGTCCACGCCGACGAGCGGCCGCAACAGCATGAGGGTCCCGCCGACCGCCATCGTCAGGCAGCTCCCTCGCCGGCGGCGCCACCCGAGTCGCGTGTGCCGCCCGCGACGGCACCCGGGCCGTCCCCTGCACCCGGGACGTCGCCCGCGCCGAGCGGGTCGGCCGCCCCTGCGCCGAGGAGGAAGGCGAAGCCCCCGCCGGCGGGGCCCGAGAGCCCCGCCTTCAGCATGGAACGCGTCACGTTGGCGAGCAGCAGGAACTGGAAGAGCGCGAGCCCGCCGATGATCCCGAGGCCCAGCGGCGGCTTCACCCACGCGAGCACGAGCGCCACCACGGTCATCGTCATCAGGCGGCCGAGCGTGTTCATGGCGAGCGGCCGGCGCTTGTTGGCGTCGGCCCTGCGCCCGACCTTCAGCACCGAGCGCACGATCAGGCGGAAGTTGCCGATCCCGAGCGCGATGCCGACGCACAGCCCGAGCGCCGCCCAGGTCTGGCTGAACAGGAGCAGCACGACGAGGCCGAGCACCCCCACAGCGAGCGCACCCAGCATCGTGCGGCGCGCGACCGCAGCCACGTCGGGCAGTTGGAGCCGTTCGAACATGCCTTCTCTTCTTCTCAGTCCCCGACCCGCGCGGCAGCGTCCGCGGCGGGTGCCCTCGAGGGAGGTCGGCCTGCCGACTGAGCCTTCCCGCAGGTCAGACGTACTTGCGGAGCTGGTTCACGGCGAGCAGGACGGCAGAGAGTACACCGAACGCGAGCCCCGCGACGGCGAACCACGGCGACGTCCCCAGCGCGTCGTCGATCGCGTAGCCGATCCCCCCGCCGGCGATCACCGAGATCGCGCAAGCCGTCCCCACCCAGAAGAGGTCGCCCAGCGTGGGAGCCGGCTTCGGGCCGGACGGGCCGGAACGCCCGGACGGGCCGGAACGCCCGGGCCCCGAGCCCTCGGGCCCCGCATCGCCGGTCGTCCCGGGTGAGGGTGGCTCGTCCGCCATCGCCAGCCCCGGCCGCGTCAGGCCAGGTCGAGGTGCGGTGCACCGAATGGACTCCCTGCGATCACGCGCCCGTGCGCGCGTCCGACGTCCGACGCCACCCCGGCACTGGGCTTTCGGCCCGGTTGGGAGCTCCCACGCGCGTCATCATTCCATTCTCTCTCGTCCGTCGGCAAAGCGATCGACCGGACGGACCGGTGCCGCGCCGGCACTCGAGAGGCCACCGGGCGGAGGAGCGGCGCCGTTGGACCCCGCGCCCGCATCGTCACGCCCGAGCGCAAGCGCCCGGCCGTTCCCGTTCAGCGGCGCCGGTGGCTGCCGCTCGGGAGCCTCGACGGCCTGCGCCGGCTCGCCGCGATGACGCAGACCGGGGTGGAACCAGGTGAGGAGCGCGACGGCGAGGACTCCCACGCCGAGCGGGATGAACGGGTTCACCGCCCGGACGAAGAGGGGGAAGAGGAGGAAGCCGGAGAGGAGGGCGGTCCAGGCCCAAAGGATCAGAACGCTGCGCCGGTGCCCGTGCCCCAGCCGCAGCAGCCGGTGGTGGATGTGGTCCTTGTCCGGCGTGTGGAACCCGGTCCCCCGTGCGGTGCGCCGGACGAACGCGAACCCCATGTCCACGATGGGCACGCCCAGGATGAAGAACGGGATCAGGAGGGGGGCGAAGAAGAAGTACGTGTGGCTCGGCGCGGTTGTCCCGATGCGTCCCCCGATCACCATGGTCGACGCGGACATGAGGAGACCGAGGAGGAGCGCCCCCGAGTCGCCCATGAACATCCTGGCGGGATGGAAGTTGAAGGGCAGGAACCCGAGGCACACCCCGCACGCGATGACGGCGAGGAGAGGGCCGATGTTTGTGCTCGAGAGGACACCGGTCTCCATCAGCCGAAGCCCGTAGACGGCGAGGGCCGCGCCGCCGATGGCGACGACGCCTGCCGCGAGCCCGTCGAGACCGTCGATCAGGTTGACGGCGTTGGTGAGGGCGATGACCCAGATCGCCATGATGAGCGGCGTGATCCCCGGAGAGAGCGTGACGACGTGCGCGAGGGGCACCTTGAACCAGTAGAGCGTGACGCCGAGGAAGTAGAGGATCGAGGCGGCGAGCACCTCGCCCGCGATCTTGGCGGGCGCGGACATCTCACGAGCGTCGTCGACGAGCCCCACGCCGAAGATCGCCGCCGCGGCGAGCACGACCCCGAGCGGCTCGGAGGACCCGACGAACAGCCCGTGGAGCCGGTGGATGCCGGCCGCGACCATCGTCGCGACCAGGAAGCCGATGAACATCGCCGGCCCGCCTCCGTACGGCGTGGTCTCCGTGTGGATCGTACGGTCGCCGGGGAGCGCCACGTAGCCGGCCCTCCGCGCGAGCCACAGAGCCGGCGTCGCGCTCGCAGCGGTCGCCGCAGCGGCCACCGCCAGGACTACGGCGTACCACCCGTACCAAGGCATCCCGCCCGACGCACCCTTCGTCGGGGCCGCTATCCGGGGCCGGCGGCAAGCGCTGCGTACGGCGGGAACGCGGCGCACAGCTCGCGTACCTCCGCCCGGACCGACGCGACCTCGGCCTCGTCGTGCCGGCCGCGCAGCGCCCGCAGGATGAGCCCCGCGACGCGCGCCATCTCCGCCGGGCCCATGCCGGCGGTCGTCTCGGCCGCCGTGCCCAGCCGCAGCCCCGAGGTCACGAACGGCGAGCGCGGGTCGTCCGGGACGGTGTTGCGGTTGCAGGTGATGCCCGCGCGGTCGAGCACGTCCTGCGCCTCCTTGCCCGTCAGCTCGGCGTCGAACGACCGCAGGTCGACGAGGAGCATGTGGTTGTCGGTGCCGCCCGAGACGAGCCGGAAGCCCTTCTCGGCGAGCGCGGCGCCCAGGGCGCGGCAGTTCCCGACCACCTGGGCCGCGTAGGCGCGGAACTCCGGGGTCTGCGCCTCTGCGAAGGCGACCGCCTTCGCCGCGATCGCGTGCTCGAGGGGGCCGCCCTGCAGGCCGGGGAAGACCGCGGCGTCGACCGCCTTGGCGAGGTCTGCGCCGCACAGGATGGCGCCGCCGCGCGGCCCGCGCAGGGTCTTGTGGGTGGTGAGGGTCACGACGTCGGCCACCCCGACCGGGCTCGGGTGGGCCCCGCCGGCGACGAGGCCCGCGGGGTGCGCCATGTCGTACATAAGCAGCGCGCCGACGGCGTCGGCGATCTCGCGGAAGGGGGCCGGGTCGATGATCCGGGCGTAGGCGGTCGACCCCGCGACGATGAGCTTCGGGGACTCGCGCTTGGCGAGGTCCGCCACCTGGTCGAAGTCGATGACCTCCCCGGGGGCGGAAGGGTCCTCGGACGCCGGGGTCACGCCGTAGGAGACGAACCGCCAGATCTTGGAGGTGATGGACGCAGGCGACCCGTGCGTCAGGTGGCCGCCGTGGTCGAGGCGCATCGCCAGGACGGTGTCCCCCGGCCGGAGGAGCGCCGTGTAGGCGGCGAGGTTGGCGTTGGCGCCCGCGTGGGGCTGCACGTTCGCGTGCTCCGCGCCGAAGAGCGACCTCGCACGAGCGCGGGCGAGGTCCTCCACCTCGTCGATCACCGAGTTCCCGCCGTAGTACCGGCGGTGCGGGTACCCCTCGGCGTACTTGTTCGTGAGCACCGAGCCCCCCGCGGCGAGCACCGCGGGGGAGGTGAAGTTCTCCGACGCGATCAGCTGCAGCGTCGTGGACTGGCGCTCCGCCTCCTCCGCCAGGAGGCGGGCCACCTCGGGATCGCCGCCGAGCCAGCCGGCGAACGGCGACGCTTCCGCGGAGCCTCTCGTGGGGGCCTGCGTCATCGGCCGCGGCCGTGGTGACGGTGTTGGCCCCGGTGGCCGTGGTGGCCGTGACGGCCCTGGTGGCCGTGGAGCGGGCATGGCGAAGCGGGGCGCGCGGAGGACGGCATGCGGACACTCTAGTGTCGCGGCTCCCGAGTCCCTGGTGGGCTCGGGTGGGGACGTGCTAGCGCAGCGACGCCTCGATCCACGACCAGGCGATCGCCCCTTCGCGCAGGCAAGCGGGCGGCGACACGGTGCAGTCGACGACCGTGGACGGGAGCGCGTCGCAGGTGCCGCCGTCGACCACCAGCGCAACTGCCGCGCCGAAGGCCTCGCACACCTCCTCTGCGGTCGTGCACGGCGGGGCGCCGTGCGTGTTGGCGCTCGTCGTCGCGAGCGGCCCAGCCTTGCGGCACAGCGCCTGGACGAACCGCTGGCGGGGGCGCCGCAGGCCGACGCTGGTCCCGCCGCCGCCGAGGTGCGCCCCGAGCCCGGAGTCGCAGGGCACCACGACCGTGAGCGCCCCGGGCCAGAACCGCGCCGCGAGCAGGGAGGCGGCGTGCGGCCAGCCGCTCGCGACCTCGCGCGCCTGGCGCCAGCGGCCGACGAGCACCGGCAGCGCGAGCCCCGGCGGCCGGTCCTTGGCGGCGAACACGGCGTCGAGTGCCGCAGGGCGATCGATGCGCGCGGCGAGCCCGTAGACGGTGTCGGTCGGGATGGCCACGATCCGCCCGCCGTCCAGCTCCCGGGCCGCGGCCTCGAGCGCCGCCGGATCGGCGGCGTCCATCACCGGCGGCGCGCCACGACTTGTCACCTTCGTGCGACGACCGCCCGCTCCCTGCCGGCGAGGTCGCGCTCGACGCGAACGTCGCGGTAGCCGGCCCGGGCGGCCAGGTCGGTCGCGGGCCCTGCCTGGTGCGGCGCCAGCTCGGCCACGACCGCGCCGCCCGGCGCCAACCACGCGCGGGCCCCGGCGAGCACCGCCTCGATCGCGCCGAACCCCGGCGTGCCGTCCGAGCCGGCCGTTGCGACGAGCGCGCCGTAGGGCTCGCGCCGGACCTCCGGATCGAGCGAGCCCCACTCGTCCTCGCTCACGTAGGGCGGGTTCGAGACGACGAGGTGCAATTGCCCACGCCACCGGGGTGCCAACGCGTCGAACCAGCTCCCGGCGGCGAGCTCCACCTGGGCGGCGACGTGGGGGTGGCGGCGCGCCACGCGCCGGAGGTTCTCCTGCGCGAGCGACAGCGCGGCGGGGTCGACGTCGGTCGCGACCACCCGGAGCGCCGGGCGGGCGGCACCCAGCTCCACGGCGACCGCCAGCGCGACGGCGCCGCTGCCCGTGCCGAGGTCGGCGACGCGGAGCGCGGCCACCGCCGACCCCGCGGCATCCTCCTGGCGGCGCACCTCGGCCAGGGCTACTTCGACGACCTGCTCGGTCTCCGGACGTGGGATGAGGGCCCGGGCGTCGACGGAGAGGTCCAGGCTCCGGAACGCCCAGGCACCCAGCACGTACTGGAGCGGCTCGCCGTCCAGGCGCCTCGTCGCCATCTCGTGCAGCCCGCGGGCCACCGCCTCGTCGACGCCGGCACCGGCGCCGAGGACCTCCTCGACCATCCATCGCGCCTCGTTCGCCGACCCGAGCCGGGCCGCGAGGTCCGCCTGGAGCGACGCCCGCGACGTCACGCGGCATCGCCCGCGAGCTGGCGCGCTCGCTTGTCGGCCGTGAGCGCGTCGACCAGATCGTCCAGGTCCCCCTGGAGGACCTGGTCGAGCTTGTAGATGGTCAGGTTCAGGCGATGGTCGGTGACGCGGTTCTCACGGAAGTTGTAGGTGCGGATCTTCTCGGCGCGACCGCCGCCGCCCACCTGGCTCCTGCGCTGCGCGGCGAGCTCGTGCGAGCGCCGGTCCTGCTCGGCCTTCAAGAGGCGGGCCCGCAGCACGGTCATCGCCTTCGCGCGGTTCTGGATCTGGCTCTTCTCGTCCTGCATCGACACGACGATCCCGGTCGGCAGATGGGTGACCCGCACGGCCGAGTCGGTGGTGTTCACCGACTGGCCGCCGGGGCCCGTCGAGCGGTAGACGTCGATCTTGAGGTCGCCCGGGTCGATCTGCACGTCCACCTCGTCGGCCTCCGGGAGGACGGTGACGGTCGCGGACGAGGTGTGGACGCGGCCTTTGGACTCGGTGACCGGCACCCGCTGGACGCGATGCGGTCCCGCTTCGTGCTCGAGGCGCGCCCACGCGTCAGCGCCTTTGACCACGAACACCACCTCGTTCAGCCCGTCCCGCTCCGACGGGCTCTCCGAGAGCACCTCGACCTGCCAGCCGCGGCGCGCCGCGTAGCGCGTGTACATCTCGTAGAGGTCACGGGCGAACAGGTTGGCCTCCTCGCCGCCCTCGGCACCGCGGATCTCGACGATGACGTTCCGGCCGTCATTGGGGTCCTTCGGCAGGAGGAGGACGCTCAGCTGCGCGCCGAGGGACGCGATCTGAGCCTCTGCGGCCTCCACCTCTTCGAGCGCGGCCTCCCGGTCGTCGCCCGTGGACTCCTCGAACAGCTGGCGCGCGGCGGCGAGGTCCGCCCGCGCGCCGCGGAGCGCGCGCCACGCTGCCACCACCTCCACGAGCCCCTTGTGGCGCCGTGACAGGTCACGAAGCCGCGCCGGGTCTCCCGCGGCGGACGGATCGGCGAGCCGCGCCTCGACCTCGCTCAGCTCCTCGGTGAGCGCGTCGAGCCGCGAGTCGAGGGCCGGGGCGTGCGGCTCAGCAGGCACGGGACCGCGGCTCGGCCCGGTGCCGAGGCTGGCTCAGCTCTTCGCCGGCGCGCGCTTGACGCCGCGGCGGCCGTAGCGGCGCTGGAACCGCTCGACGCGACCTCCGGAGTCCACGAGCTTCTGCTTGCCGGTGAAGAACGGGTGGCACTCGTTGCAAAGCTCGACGTGCAGGTCTGGCTTGGTCGCGCGGGTGGTGAACGCGTTCCCGCACGAGCAGTGGACCGTGGCCTGCACGTAGGTGGGGTGGATGTCTGCCTTCATGGTGGCTCGCCTTCTCTGTCTGCGAATCTGTCTGCTGGTCTCGGCGACCGGGTCAGCCGCCTGGGGTCGGGCCCTTGGCGATCTCTGCGAGGAACTCGTCGTTGCTCTTGGTCGTGCGCAGCTTGTCCATCAGCAGCTCGAGCCCGGCGGCGGCGTTCCCTTCGCTCGCCAGCGCGTTCAGCACCCGCCGGAGCTTCCACACCTGCTGCAACTGGCCGCGGTCGAAGAGGAGCTCCTCGTGGCGGGTCGAGCTCGCGTTCACGTCGATCGAAGGGTAGAGCCGCCGTTCGGCGAGCCGGCGGTCCAGGCGCAGCTCCATGTTGCCGGTCCCCTTGAACTCCTCGAAGATGACCTCGTCCATCTTCGACCCGGTCTCGACGAGCGCGGTGGCGAGGATCGTGAGCGATCCGCCCTCTTCGATGTTGCGCGCGGCGCCGAAGAACTTCTTCGGCGGGTAGAGCGCCCCGGAGTCCACGCCGCCCGACATGATCCGGCCGGTCGCCGGCTGCGCGAGGTTGTACGCACGGGCGAGACGGGTGATGCCGTCGAGGATGATGACGACGTCGCGGCCCAGCTCGACGAGCCGCTTCGCTCGCTCGATCGCGAGCTCCGCAACGGCGGTGTGCTCGTCGGAGGGTCGGTCGAACGTGGACGCCACGACCTCGCCCTTCACCGACCGCCGCATGTCGGTCACCTCTTCGGGACGCTCGTCCACGAGCAGCACCATGAGGTGCACCTCGGGGTTGTTCGCCTCGATGGAGTGCGCAATCTGCTTCATGACGGTCGTCTTGCCGGCCTTCGGGGGCGACACGATGAGCCCGCGCTGGCCCTTCCCGATCGGAGAGAGGAGGTCGACGATCCTCGCCGTCACGTTGTCCTTCGCCCCGGGCAGCTCGAGCGACAGCTTGTCGTCGGGGAACAGCGGGGTGAGGTCCTCGAACCGCGGCCGCTGGCGGGCCGCCTCGGAGTCCAGGCCCGACACCGTGTCGATGCGCAGGAGCGCCGGGTACTTCTCGCTGGTCGACGCGGGCCTGCAGGCACCCTCGACGTAGTCGCCCTTTCTCAACGCGAACCGGCGCGCCTGGCTGATCGACACGTACACGTCCTTCGGCGACGGCAGGTACCCGTCGCAGCGCAGGAAGCCGTAGCCCTCGTCGCGCAGGTCGAGGAGCCCGCGCACCTCGACGAGCTCGCCCTGGTAGGGCGCGTCCTGGCTCGCCACGCCCTGCAGGTCGCGCTCGCCGCCAACCTGGCCGCGCTCGCGGCCGCGACGGCGCCGGTTCCGGCGGTTGCCTGGCTCGACGTTGGCCGCCTGGGAGTAGCGGCCCTGCTGGCGCTGGCTCTGACGCCCGGCGCCGTTGGTCGTGCCCCCCTCGTGAGTCTGAGGGACTTCGACGGGCACGGTCTCGACGGGCACGGTCTCGACGGGCACGGTCACGGGCAGGGTCTCGAAGGCGGCGACCTCGGCGCCGGCGTGCGCGCCGCTCGCGGCCGCCGCGGCGCCGGACCCGCCGGCTGCACGGTCGTCGGCCGCCGCGTCACCGGCGGCGGACGCCGGCTCGGGCTCCGTCTTCGCCCTCGACGCCGCCGCGGCACGCTGGGGCCCGTGGGTCGCCCCGTTGGTCGACGTGGCCGCCTCCGAGGCGCCGGCGGCGTGCCCGTTCGTCCCGTTCGACGAGGTCACGCCGGCCGCCTCCAGGATGCGGTCGATGATGTCGGACTTCTTCGTACGCGACGTCGTCTTGAGCGACATCGCCTGCGCGATCGCATGGAGCTCGTCACGCTCCTTGCCCTCGAGCACCGACCGTTCGAGCTGCTCTTCCGCAGTCATCGGTCTCCTATCTCATGACGGGTCGCGCGAGTCGTGGCGAGGCCACGCCGCGCGAGGACGGAACACGGGTGAAGGACGAGCGCCCCGCGCCTCCTGCTCCCGCGTACCACCGGTGGCGTCACAGGTAAGGACCGGTCTTCGGGCCGCCGCCCTGAGCGCCGTTGCCCGGTGGGATGCACCCATCGTAGCGGCTGTCCGCGGTCTCGGCAAACACCCCGGCACGCTTTGGACGAAGCGGGCGGCGGGCGCAGGCGTGGCGGCTGTCAGGGCTGGGGCTGTCAGGGCTGCGGCGTCGCCCGCTCCCTCGTGCGAATCGAGACAACATCCCGTGCGCCCCGTTCATTCCCAGTTCGCTCGGTGCCCATTCCCCCACCCGGCCGCCCGCTCGGCCGCTCGCTCCCCTACGGTCCGCGTCGGGGCTGTGTGCGGGGCCGTCAGAGCCCGAGCGCTTCGAGGACCGCGTCGAGGTCCGCGTCGACCACCGAGGGCACGGAGATCTGGCTGATCGCAAGGTCCGGGTCCTTCAACCCGTGGCCGGTGAGCACGCACACCACCGTGGAGCCGGGTGGGATCTCGCTCTTCAGCATGCCCGCCACCGCCGCCGCGGAGGCCGCCTCGCAGAACACCGCCTCCTCGCTGGCGAGCATGCGGTAGGCATCGAGGATCTCTGCGTCGCTCACCGCGCGCACCGCTCCCCCGGACTCGGCTGCCGCCGCGGTCGCGGCGTACCAGCTCGCGGGGTTCCCGATCCTGATGGCGGTCGCGATCGTCTCGGGGTGCTCCACCGGATGGCCGAGGACGATCGGCGCGGCGCCCTCCGCCTGGAAGCCGAGGAGCCTCGGCACGTTGGGCGACCGTCCGGCCGCCCGGTACTCGAGGTACCCGCGCCAGTACGCCGTGATGTTGCCGGCGTTCCCGACCGGCATGCACTGCACGTCGGGGGCGCGGCCCAGCACGTCGACGATCTCGAAGGCCGCCGTCTTCTGGCCTTCGAGGCGGTACGGGTTGACCGAGTTGACGACGGTGACCGGAACCTTGTTCGGGAGCTCGCGCACGACCGCGAGCGCGTCGTCGAAGTTGCCGCGCACCTGCAGGACGCGGGCGCCGTGGACGAGGGCCTGCGCGAGCTTGCCCAGGGCGATGTAGCCCTCGGGGATGAGGACGACGCAGTCGAGCCCGGAGCGGGCCGCGTAGGCGGCGGCCGACGCCGAGGTGTTGCCCGTCGACGCGCACACGACGGCCTTCGCGCCCTCGGCGAGGGCCTTCGAGATCGCGAGCGTCATCCCGCGGTCCTTGAACGACCCGGTCGGGTTGGCCCCCTCGACCTTCAACCACACCGATGCCCCGACGCGAGCCGAGAGCCGCGGGGCCGGGACGAGGGGGGTGCCGCCCTCGAGCAGGGTCACGACGGACGTGCCGTCGTCCACCGGCAGCAGCTCGCGGTACTCCTCGATGACGCCGCGCCAGGCGGCGCCGACCGGCACGTCAGCGCCTCCGTGCGTGCCCGCCGGCGACGCGCATCGGGGCGCCGTCGTCGGCCCCGATCACGCGCAGCACGGAGCCGACGCGCACCACCGTGTCGATCGCTGCCAGCGCGTCCAGCGTCGCCCGCACGTCCCCCTCGCGTGCGGAGTGCGTGAGGAAGACGAGCCGCGCCGCGGTGCCGAGCCCGTCCTGCTCCATCGCCCTGATCGACACCCCGTGGGTGCCGAACGCGGTCGCGACCGACGCGAGCACCCCGGGACGGTCCACCACGTCGAGGCTGATGTAGAAGGCCGATCGCAGGTCGTCGACCGGACGTACGGCGGCCTGGTGGCGGCGCGGGGCGGGAGCGTGCGCCCCGGCCCGCAGGTTCCGCGCGGCGTCGATCAGGTCTCCGAGCACGGCGCTCGCGGTGGGTGCGCCGCCCGCTCCCCTGCCGTAGAGCATGAGCTCGCCCGCAGACTCGCCCTCCACGAAAACGGCGTTGAACGCGCCCCGCACCGAGGCGAGCGGGTGGTCGGCCGGCACCATCGCAGGATGGACGCGCACCGACACGTCGGGGCCGTCGTCGACCAGCTCCGCGATCGCCAGCAGCTTGATGACGTAGCCGAGCCGGGCCGCGTGCTCCACGTCCAGCGACCGGATGCCGGTGATCCCCTCGCGCGCCACCGTCGTCCCGAGCACGTCGCTGCCGAAGGCGAGACCTGCGAGGATCGCCGCCTTCGCGGCGGCGTCGGCGCCCGACACGTCCGACGACGGGTCCCGCTCGGCCAGGCCGAGCTCCTGCGCCTCGGCGAGCGCCTCCGCGTAGTCCATGCCGTCGTCGGTCATCCGGGTGAGGATGTAGTTGGTCGTCCCGTTCACGATCCCCATCACGCGCAGCACACGCTCGCCCGCGAGCGACTCGCGCAGCGGCCGGATGACCGGGATGGCGCCGCCCACCGCGGCCTCGTACAGGAGATCGACGCCGTTGGCCGACGCGACCTCCGAGAGCTCCACCCCCGCCTGCGCCAGGAGCATCTTGTTGGCGGTGACCACCGGCTTGCCCGCCCGGAGCGCCGCCTCGACCAGCGTGCGAGCCGGATCGAGGCCCCCGATCAGCTCGACGACCACGTCGACGTCCGTGCGCTCGACGAGGCCCTTGGCGTCGTCCGTGTAGAGCGCGGGGTCTGCCGCGCCGGGGGCCTCCCGCCGCCGGCGGAGGTCGCGCACCGCGATCCCCGCGAGCTCGAATTGGACGCCTGCACGCGCGGCGATCTCCTCCGTGCGCGTGGTGAGCAGCTCCGCGACCGCCGCGCCGACGTTGCCGTGGCCGAGGAGCGCGACGCGAACCGCCTCCGGGCGCTCCGCTCGCGCGGAAGTGGAACTTGCCGGCATCCACTGGAGGCTACCGCCCGTGCGGTCGCCGGCCGGAGATCGCGCGGTGACGAGGAGAGACCGCTACGATATATCGTGATCCGTCGGCGACTGTCGGCCGGTGGGCGGTCAATCGGTGGGCGGTCAATCGGTGGGCGGTCGGTGGGCGGCTGGAACGGCAAGGAAGGCAAGGAGGAAGACATGACCACAACGACGAGCAGGTTCCACGACGACATGTGGGGTCGGAAGCAGGCGTGGAAGGGCGGCCGAGCCCGCTGGGCACGCGGTGGAGAGGGTCAAGAGACAGCCGGGCCGCGGCGCGGGCGGCGTCTCCACGGGTTTCCCGGCCCTTGGGCGATGGCAGGGATGGGAGGCCCTGGGCGCGGTCCATGGGGTGGCCCCGGCCGGCCGCGCTCACGGCGCGGCGACGTCCGGTTCGCGGTGCTGAGCCTGCTCGCCGAGGAGCCGATGCACGGGTACCAGATGATCACCGTGCTCGCAGACCGGAGCGGCGGCGCGTGGCGCCCGAGCCCCGGCTCCATCTACCCCACCTTGCAGCAGCTGGAAGACGAAGGGCTCGTCACCGTCACCGAGCAAGAAGGCCGCCGGACCTTCGCGCTCACCGATGCCGGCCGTGCCGAGGTGGCTCGGGCGTCGGTCGGGCGCCGCGCACCGTGGGAGGAGCTCACCGACGAGGACGGCGCAGGCACGCGCACCCTGCGGCAGACGGCCTTCCAGGTGATGGGCGCCGTCGTGCAGGTGGCCGCCGCCGGTGACGATCGCCAGGTCGCGCGTGCGGAGCGCCTGTTGAAGGACGCCCGGAAGGCGCTCTACCGGCTGCTCGCCGAGGACGACGAGGAGCCGGAGGAGGAGAACGGCGGAGAGGACGGCTGACTGAGCCGCAGAGACGCCGACCCGCTCAGGCGTTGAGACCGCCGTCGACGAGCACGATGTTGCCGGTCACGTAGCTCGCGTCGTCGCTGAGCAAGAAGGCGATCACGCTCGCCACCTCCTCGGGGCTGCCGTAGCGGCGGATCGGGACGGCGGCCTCGCGCCGGCGCCGCGCCGCTTGCACGTCGTCTGCGCCGAAGGCCTTCTCGAGGTCCTCCATCATCCGGGTGTCGATGTACCCGGGCGCCACGGCGTTCACCCGGATGCCCTTCGAGGCGACCTCCAGCGCCGCAGTGCGGGTGAGGCCGACGACCGCGTGCTTCGAGGCGACGTAGGGGCTGAAGCTCGGACCCCCCTTGATGCCGGCCTGCGAGGCCGTGTTCACGACAGCGCCGCCGCGCCCGGCTTCGGTCATCGACCGCAGCACGGCGCGCAAACCGAGAAAGACACCACGTGCGTTCACCTTCTGGACCCGGTCCCAGTCGTCTGGGGAAAGCTCGACGATCGGCGCCACGCGCCCTTCGATGCCTGCGTTGTTGACGAACAGGTCGATCCCCCCGAGCGCTTCGGCCGCGGCGACATAGCCGTCGACGGTGGCCTCGTCGGTGACGTCGGCCTCGAGCCGCGCGGCGGCGCCGAGGTCCGTCGCGGTCGAGGCGAGCCGCTCGCCATCCCGGTCGACGAGGACGAGGCGGGCTCCTTCGGCGCCGAGGCGGGCAGCCGCGGCCCGGCCGATCCCGGAAGCGGCGCCCGTGACGACGGCGACTTTGCCTTCGAACCTGCTCGGCATCTCTGGTCCTCCTTCGTTCTCCTCCGGCGGGGCGACGCTCAGCGGGCGGGCGGCCCCGGGCGCCAGGGCTGCACCAACGCGGCGACGAGGTCCTTCGGGCGCCGGAGGTCGACGAACGCCTGCGGCGCCTCGTCCAGGCTGAGCCGGGCACTCACCAGCGGCGTCGGGTCGACGGCGCCGGACGCGATGAGCGCGAGCGATTCGGCGAACTCGTGCGGTCCGTACGCGCACGAGCCGACGACGTGCAGGTTCTTTGCCAGGAGCTCGGAAAGCGAGATCGACGCCACCTGCCCCGTCAGCGCGACCTCCACGAGCGTGCCATCCGAGGAGAGCGCGCGCACGAGCAGGCCGAACGCCGCCTCGGCGCCCGAGCACTCGAAGGCGGCGTCGAAATGGTCGGCGTGCTCGGTGAAGAAGGCGCCGACGTCGGCGCTGGAGGAGTCCACGACCACGTCCGCGCCGACTGCGGCTGCCGCCCTGCGCCGGCCCGGCGAACGTCCGACCGTGACGACCTCCTCGGCTCCGAAGGCCCGCAGCGCGAGCACGACGCTGAGGCCGATCGGGCCGGCGCCGAAGACCACGGCGCGGGTCCCGGCTCGGGCGCCCGCGAGGCGCACGGCGTGGAGCGCCACCGCCAGCGGCTCCACGTGCGCGCCGTCCTCCAGCGCGACGCTCCCGAGCTCGTGGAGCTGGTCGGCCGGCACCCGGACGTACTCGGCAAGGCCGCCGGGTGCCCCGAGCCCGACGTTCGGCACCGCGCGGCACCGGAAGCTGAGCCCTCGGGCGCACTCCTCGCAGCGGCCGCAGGCACCGAGCGGGTTGACCGCCACGGCGTCCCCGATGCGCGCCGCGCCGACGCCACGGCCGACGGCGACGACGGTCCCGGACAGCTCGTGCCCGAGCACCTGGCCGCGCGCCGGGCGGCCCTGCTCGACGCCATGGACGTCCGAGCCGCAGATCCCGCACGAGTGGACGGCGACGACCACCTCGCCCTCGCCCGGCGACGGATCGGGCAGGGTAGTCACCTCGACCGCAGCGTCAGCGACTGCGAGGGCGCGCACGGAGCCCGCGGATCTCACGCGCCGCCGAGGCGACAGTGGCGCTCGGCGACGCTTCCCCGCTCGAGGACGGCGGCTCTCGAGCCTCTCATGACCATCTCCCCGCTCACCACTCGTCCGTGCACGTCTCCGCCGAGGCGACCCGGCGTCATTCCTCGAACACGGCGAAGCCCCGCGCCTCGATGCTCGCGCGCAGGGGAGCGCTCGTCGGGCAGGAAGGGTCCGAGAAGGCACCGTGCAACGTGCACGAGGTAGGCGACGGGCAGAGGTCCCATCCCTTGAACACGAGCAGCTCGTGCGGACGCATGTCGGAGTAGTACCACCACTCGTGCGCGGGGTTGGGCCGCACCAAGCTGATCTCGAAGCTCACGTGGGCGCCGTCCACCTCGTGATGGGCGTCGGCGACGACGAGATCGTCGAGCGACGACGTCCGCTTGTCGCATACGGCGAGCGGGACGTCCTGGGGCGGCGGCGTGAGGCACCGCCACGTGTTCACGGCGAAGATGCGCGGGTGACGCGCGGCGATCTCGGGGTCGTAGCCGATCGCGTGCTCGAGAAACCGCCGGGCCGAGTCCGCCGAGTAGTCGAGGTGCAAGAAGCGCGCGGCGTCAGGCGTCCGGCGCTCGGTCCGTTCGGAGGGGTCGGTGACCCGGATCACGTGGCCCGGCTGCATCCACACGTGGTCGGCGCCGTAGGCAGCCTTGATCGTCTCGGCGAGCTCGGGGAGGTGGACGGACTCGACGGTGTCTGGGTCGGCGAAGCCCGAGAGCGACGAGGGGGCGTCGAGCAGCACGAAGCCCTCCCTCTCGAGCGTCGGCGCTTCGGGCGCCGTCCGTGCGTCTCGGATCTCGATCGTCTCGGTGCGAAGCGGCAGGCGGGACCGGTCGTCGTCGAAGATCTCGTAGAGACCTCGCTCGGGGGAGTCCGCAGCGTAGTTGACGGCGGCCCGGACCGATCGAACTCCTTTCACTGAAGCCCTGCTCACCGTCCCCCCTTGCCGACGCGACGCGCTCGGGCACCTCAGCCCGGCTCAGCATCGCGCGCCCGGGGGCTAAGGATCTCTTCGTTGCGGGCAATGATCTGGTCGTCCCAGTCGTGGTCCGTGAGGACGTAGAGCCGGCCCTCCTTGATCGCCTCGAACAGGGTCTCGGCGACCTCGAGCGGGGGCATTCCCTCCGAGAGCCGTTCGTGCATGCGCGCCCGGAGCTCCCGGCCGGCGGCGGCGCCAGGCGCCGGCACCTCGTTCTGCAGCTCCGGCGGACGGTTGCGGCTCCCCTGGAAGAGCCGGGTCGCGACGATGCCGGGGCACAACGCCGTGACCCCGACCTTGGCGCCGCGCTCGCGCAGGTCGGCGTCGAGGGCCTCGGTGAGGCCGAGCACGGCGTGCTTGGCGACGCCGTACATGTTGCGCGCTTTCACGACCGAGGTCATCGAGCAGGTGTTCACCATGTGACCGCCGTCCTCGTTGGCGAGAAGCAGCGGGATGAAGGTGCGAACGCCGAAGACGACGCTCCAGAAGTTCACGCCGATCGTCCAGGTCCAGTCCTTGTCCGTCGCCTCCCAGATGGCGCCGTCGAGGTAGCCTTCGACGCCGGCATTATTGCAGATGAGGTGCACAGAACCGTACTGGGAGAGGGTCGCTCGGGCGAGGCGCTCGATCGCAGAGAGCTTGGAGACGTCGGTCGGCACCGGGAGCACCTGGTGGCCTGCTGCCCGCATCTCGGAGGCAGCCCTCTCGAGCCCGATCTCGTCGACGTCGGCAATGACGAGCTTCATCCCTGCCTCGGCGAAGCGCTGGGCGAAGGCACGTCCCATGCCGCTGGCCGCGCCGGTCACGACCGCAACCTTCCCGGCGAATTCCTCCATGGCTCCTCCCTCGACTGGCGGGTCCCGGGCGACCGTGCGGGGCCGGCACGGACGGCTCCATCATGGGCGCGGCGAGCTTCATCGAGACGGCGCTGCACGGGGGCCGGAGCGCCGCGGAGCCGTGCCACGGCCAGAGCTGGCCGCCTCAGTGCCCCCTCGCCGCATGCACCGCTGCCCAGACCGTCTTGCCACCGGGCAGCGGCTCCCAACCCCACGAAGTCGCGAGCGCGTTCACGATCAGCAGCCCGCGCCCTCCTGACGCGGTCGGCAACGGGTCGACCAGCTCCGGCGGAGCGCAGTCGGCGTCACTGACTGCGACCAGCAGCGAACCCGACTGCAGGCGAAGGCTGAGCTCGAAGTGCGTCCTCGCGTGGCGGACGGCGTTCGCCGCCAGCTCCGCCACGAGCAGCAGCACGTCGTCGGGGATGGCGACGTCCCACTCGCGAAGGACGTCGTCGGCGTACCGACGAGCCTCCGACGCCGCTTCGGACGTCGGCTCGAACGACTTGTTGGCAGAACGCGCCGGGTCGTCGAACTGCTGCTCGGCGCCCGACACGTTCTTCCTCCCTCTTCGAGCCTCTTGCCTCTCCGACACTCGACTACCCGTCGGCAGTGCGACAAAACATCGATCGTTGCGAGCTCCAGGCCCCCCGGTCGCAGTCGCTGCGAGATGCCTGCTGCACGTGAGCCGCAGCGGCAAGCGCCGACTCGACCTCGTATGGTGGGCCCGGTGCGACGTCTCGGGCACTCGGTCGCAAGCGAGCGTGTCGAGTCGAGCGGCCAGCGGCATGCCGCTCGTGCCACGGGCCGACGAAGGACGGGGTCTCCTCCCGCCTCCCGTGCCTCTCCGGCCTCTTCACCGCAGCTCCGGCGCGGCGCCGGAACGCCGTTCGACACGCGAAGCGAGGAGATCGCGGAAGATGTCCTCGAAGCGCGACCAGGCGACGAAGTGACCGCAGGCCTCGATCGAGAACAGGACCGAGTCGGGGATCCGCGCCGCCGCCTCTCGGCTCCAGTCGGCGGGAACGAGAGCGTCGTCGGCTCCGTGCCACAGACGCACCGGGACCCCGATGGACTCATAGGCGAAGCCCCAGGGCTGGTCGACGGCGAGGTAGTCGTCGACCGTCCCGCCCGGGGTTCGCAGACCCTCAGACACCGCCCTCGCCAGGGAGGCCGGATCCGACGCCTCCACGGCAGCGATGTCGGCCGGCGGCATCGAGCGGCTCTTCCTCGCCCACCAGCGCCGTGGCAAGCGCCGAGCCATCTCGGCCTCTGCGCGGAAGCGCAGGCTCGCGTAGCCCGGCCATTTGTCAGAGAGGTGGAGGTTGGGCGACAAGAGCGAGCCCGGAGCGTCCGGGTCCGGCGGTTCCCAGGGCCAGTCGAGGGGAACGACGCCGGCCACGATCGCGACCGCTTCGACCCTCAGGGGCAAGAGCGCCCCGAGCGCCGCGGCGTAGGGGCCCCCTTGCGACCATCCGAGCACGCAGCACCGCTCGACCTCGAGGGCATCGAGCAGCGTCTCGACGTCCCGGGCCCACTCGGCGATGACCCTTCCTCGAGCCCGGGTCGAGCCCCCGGTGCCCGGTCGATCAGGCGAGACGATCCTGATGCCGAGACGCCGCGCCACGGGTCCGGCCACCGCGATGTCGAGGCCCCCGGTGAAGCCGCCGTGACAGTTGAGCACCGGGTAGCCGGCAGGGTCACCGAACTCGGCGTACGACAGCCTGCGCCCGTCGGGCAGGGCGACGGACGAACCCGGCTCTGCTTGCCGATGCACGGCCACCATCACGCGAGCCCGAGCCGAAGAAGGCCCGGTTCCCTCGGCCCCTTGCGCGACGAGGACATCGAGGGAACTGTAAACGAACGCGCCGCACGATCGTCCGACCGCACCGGTGGCGGCTGCAGGACGGACGGAGCTCGGCCCAACCCGACCGGAGACCCCCCATCGGCATGGCGATGCCCCCTCGCCTGACAGTGCCGATCGGGCTCGGCGAGGTCGAGCAGGCTCGCCGTGCCGTCGAGTCCGTCGCGACCAGAACGCCGACGTTCAGCTCGCGCGTGCTCTCCGAGCGGACCGGCGCGACCGTGTCCTTGAAAGCGGAGAACCTCCAACGGACCGGTTCGTTCAAGGTGCGCGGCGTCGCCTCGAAGCTCGCGTCGCTGGGAGACGCCGCGCAGGCGGGGATCGTCGCAGCTTCGGCGGGCAACCACGCCCAGGCGGTCGCCTTCGGCGCCAGCCGAGCCGGTGTCCCGTGCCACGTGTTCATGCCGAGCGACGCTCCGGTCGCCAAGGTGAACGCGACCGAGTCCTACGGGGCGACGATCGCGCTCGGCGGCGACTCCGTGGACGACTGCCTCGCGATGGCCGCGGAGCGTGCGGCCACCACCGGCGAGATCCTGGTCCATCCGTTCGACGACCTCGCGGTGATCGCGGGGCAGGGGACCCTCGGTCTGGAGCTCGCCGAGCAGGTCCCCGACCTCTCGCTCGTGGTCGTGCCGCTCGGCGGCGGCGGCCTCGCCTCGGGGATCGCCGTCGCGCTCGACGCCTGCCAGCCGAGCGCGAGGATCGTGGCCGTCCAGGCTGCGGTGTGCGCGCCGTTCGCCGCCGCCCTCGGTGCCGGTCGACCCGTCGCGGCGGGAGCTCCGAGCTCGCTCGCGGACGGCATCGCAGTGAAGCGTCCCGGGTCGATCACCCTCCCGATCGTCGAGGCGCTCGTCGACGAAGTGGTGACCGTGGAGGAAGACGACATCGCCGACGCGATGGTCCTGCTCTTGGAGCGCGCCAAGCTCGTCGTCGAGGGGGCGGGCGCGGTCGGCGTCGCAGCGCTCTTGTCCGGTGCCGTCGAGGCGCCCGCGACGGGCACCACCGCGGTCGTGCTCTCGGGAGGAAACGTCGACACGAACCTGCTCGCGATCGCGATCCGGCGCCACGAGACCAACGCAGGTCGCCGCCTGGTGGTCTTCGCCCGGATCTCCGACCAGCCCGGTCGCCTGGCACGGCTGCTCTCGGTGATCGGCGAAGCGGGCGGCAACCTGATCGAGGTCGGCCATCTGCGAGAGGGCTACGACCTCCACGTGAGGGAGACGGGTGTGCAGCTGGTCTTCGAGACGCGCGGCCGGGAGCACGCACGACGGGTGCTCGATGCCGTGCACGATGCGGGATTCGACGTCCGGCCGGTGGAGGAGACGAGGTGGTCGGGAAGCTCCCGGTAGGCGCCTGTGCCGTTCAGTCGTCGGCCGGCACCAGCACCACGTCGCGCTCCACCGAGTACCACGTGCCGTTCCACCCCTCAGGGGCGCCCGGCTCCTCGGGCCCGTGCGGCACGAAGTCGACGACGAGCGACGGCTTCACGCCGAAGACGGCGTCGTCGTCGAGGTGTGCGCTCGTCGCGTCGAAGAGGTGCGTCGCCACGGTGCGGTACCCGGGTGCCGAGACCATGACGTGCAGGTGGGCAGGCCGCCAGGGGTGGCGACCGGTCGCCGCCAGCATCTTCCCGACCGGGCCGTCGTCGGGGATTCGGTAGTCGACCGGCCGCACCGACCAGAAGGCGAACGCACCGTCGGCACCCGTCTTGAACACGCCGCGCAGGTTCTCCGGCGGCTGACCGGGGTCCTGCACCGCGTACAGCTGGTTGGCTGCGTTCTGCCACACGTCGACCAGGGCGCCCTCCACCGGCCGCCCCTCGGTCCCCCGCACGGTGCCGGTGACCAGCGCAGGCTCCCCGCTCCCTTCCTTCTCCACGGTCGAGGACCACATTGGTCGCAGCGGTGAGCCCTCGACGTGGAACGGGCCGAGCACGGTCGACTCGGTCGCGCCCGGCGGCACGGGGTGCTGCAGGGCGTCGACCAGCATCGACAGGCCGAGGGTGTCGGACAAGAGGATGAACTCCTGACGACTGCCGGTGCACGTCCGGCCGGTGTCGGTGAGAAAGCCGACGGCCGCCTCCCACTCGTCTCTGGTGAGCCCCACCTCGCGCACGTACGCGTGCAGGTGGTCGACGAGCTGCTGGAGGAGGAACCTCAGCCGGCGGTCGGGGGCTCCGTCGAAGCTCTTGCGGGCGGCCGCGGTGATCTCGTCGGGGGTGACGGGGTGAGGCTCCTCCCTCATCTGCTACCGCGCCAGATCCGGGAGCGCCGCCTTTCCCCAGGAGCGGACCTCGCGCGCACCCGCCCTCGCGGCGCGGCCACGCAGCACGCGGTCGGCATCGCCTGCCCGGACGGTCGCAACGCTGCCTTCGCGCTCCTCGCAGGCCGATCGGCGCCCGTCGACCACGAGAGGCGACGAACCTTCGCGACCAGACCGAGACCACGACCCGGTCAAGAGCAGCCACAGCAGGATCCCGAGGGGGTACGCGAAGTAGCCGAACCGAGCGTCGGGAGCGAGCAGGAACATGAGCACGAAGCCGATCGCCAGGCGCACCGACGCCTGCCGGATGTCGCGCGGCGGCCGGAGGACGAGGGAGGCGCCGAGCGCGAGGGCTGCACCGGCGAGCAGGACGATCGCCACGAGATGACCGAGGCTCCCGGTGCTGGCGATCAGGTGACCGGGCAGCGGGCTCGCCGCCTTCGTCGGGCTGTGCGAGAGCCCGAGGGGGTACTCGACGAGGTTCAGCCACAGGGCGCGGGGGTGTGCGAGCAGCTCGGGGGCGGTTACGGCGAGGAGCGCCAGGAACGTGCCGAGTGAGCTCCAGATGAAGCGCGCCGCTGCATGCCTTCCGTCGCGTACGGCGAGCAGCGCGAGCACGACGGGGAGCGCCGGCCACGCGGTCGCCTTCAGCGCACAGGCGGCCCCGATCGCGAGGCCTGCCAGCACTGGGCGGTTCCCGCGCTGCGCGACGACGTGCTCTTCGAAGCGCCTGCTCGGTGCTGCTGAGGACGTGCGGAACGCTCCTTCGGCATGCCCGTGGGCCCCGCGCGCCGTCAAGGCGAGGGCGAGGCACAACAGCGCGATCACCGGCGGGTCCGTGACCCCGAGCGACATCGGCAGCGCGAAGACGGGAACCGAGAGCAGGAGCATGGTGCGAAGCACGGCCTGGCGCCGGCAGCCCTCGCATCGACGCGCCGCGTCGGGTACGGCGATGCGGCACGCCGCGACGAGCAGGCCGGCGGTCGTGAGCGCGAGCCACGACACGGGGTCGCCGAGCGGACCCGGAAGGCCGAGCGCGTGGGGCAGGCCGAAGAGGGACATGCCCGGCAGGTAGGGATCGTAGGACCGCCACGACGCGAGCTGCCCCGACGCGAGGTACGGCGTGCCGTGCGCGAGCCATTGGGCTGCCGCGCGGGCGACCACTCGCACCTCGGAGGTCGCCCCCCAGTTGACCGGCAGGACGGCCGCGGGCACGGCCATCGCTCCGACGATCGCCACGAGCAACGGCACGCCCGGGTACCGTCGCCAGCACCACGCGGCTGCGGCTGCGGCGACGCCGTAGGCGCCCGCAGCCCATGCTCCCCAGACGGACTCGGCCCCGTGCGCGACGAGCGCGAACACCGCGGCGTAGGCGGCGAAGAGCGCGAACAGCACGACGGCCAGCGGCGTCCCGACACCCACCCGGTGGTCCGAGTCGGCGCCGGGGACCGGCCGCGTCGTCATGCCGGAATCAATCATGGTCGACCTGCGGCCGAGGGTATCCCATCCGATGCCCGGCGCGTGGTCGTCCATCGCCGATGGACGCTCCGGCGCGCGCCGCCGGCGCCAGCTGCGTCCCCGCCCTCCTCCGCGTGCGTGCCCGGGGAGCAGGGTGAGGCCGCGCCGGCAGCGATCATGCGTGGACCGAGGCCGGCTGCCGAGGCGACCTGTCCAGCGCTCGCTGCCCGGGGCGCGAAGGCTGGAAGAGGTAGTTGCGCGTGCCCGGATCGATCGAACGGGCCGGTTGCCAGCCACGCTGCCAGGTGTGCATCGTGTACCCGCGCTCGAGCATCCACGCGACGACCTCTTCGGGGGTGCGCTGGTACCGGGCCGTATGGCGAGCCTCGATCTCGACGAGCATCGCCGGCCGGAGCGTCTCGACGACCTCCTTGCCGCCCTCGAGCACCTGCAGCTCCGCGCCTTCGACGTCGATCTTGACGAACTGGAGCTGGTCGATCCCTTCGCGCGCGCACAACGCGTCCAACGTGTCGACGGTGACGGCGACGGAGATCTGATTGGCGAACTCCACGTTCGGGTCCGGTCCCGCCGCCGACCCGTCCAGGAACGACCGTCCCGTGACCAGCCCGTACCGCCCCAACGGGACGTGCATGATGTCACGGCCGGGTTCAGCGCCGAGAGCCACCGCGTGCCGGCAGACGTTGACGGCCTGCCACGCGCTCAGCAGCCGGGCGAGCTGGAAGTTGGCGAACGGCAACGGCTCGACGCTGTGCACGCGCCCGCTGCGCCCGCACAGGCGCGAGAGGGCCATCGTGTACAGGCCGGCGGCCGCCCCGACGTCGATGCACACACTCCCCGGGCTCACCACCCGTCGCAGGCCCTGGATCTCGCTTTCCACGTACGGCGTCCACCGGGCAAGGCCGGAGATCGCCGCAGCAGTGAGGCGCGCCCGCATCGCCGCGAGTCCTCTGTCGAGCTCAGCTATCCGGTCCATGCGTGCCTCCGTCGGCGCGGCAGCTCACGACTGCTCGTGCGCTCGTGCTCGCGGGCTCATGCGCTCGATCCGCCGCCGTTGGGCCTCCGCGCGGAGGTGGGCATCGCCGTCGAGGGGCCCCGACGCTCAGCGAGCTCTGGAACCGGGTGAGCCCGGGGAGCTGCTGGAGCCCGGTGAGCTGTGCGACCGCCGCGCGAGTGCTGCGCTGCCCGCCGGCAGGGCACGAGTGACAGGGAGACCCTCACGAAGAGGTCATGGGGACGCTCACGCCCGACGAGGATACGGTGCGGGCGTGCGCGGGAGCAATAGAAGCCGCCCTTTCCCAGCCGGTGACCTCGTCTGACATGGGTCCGCGATCGAGCGGGCCTGTCGGGGGCGGAAATCGCTGCGCGTTCATGCGAACGTCATTCTCGGCCACCAACCTTAGATGGACGGCTGGTGGCCACCTCCCGCTGCGTAGAACGACCGCTGCGTAGAACGACCGCTGCGTAGAACGACCGCTGCGTAGAACGACCGCTGCGTAGAACGACCGCTGCGTAGCATGACCCATCCGCCAGCCACGAGGAACCTTCACGGCGTGCACCTGCTCGGCCTGCTGACCGTCACCGATTCCCTCCCGACCGCCTGCTGCGCCGCCGGGAAGCACCCCCGCGGCACCGGGACGACCAGCACTCCGCTTCCGGCCGTCTGCGAGCACCTGGGACCCGCGGGACGCACCCTCGGCGACGCCGGGCCGTCGTGGTGAGGTCGACTCCCGCGGCCACGGGACTCGCTGGCCGACCCGCTCGCCCGAGGGCGCGCACATCGCTGCCAGAGACGTCCCTGTCGGCTCTTGCCGAGCAGCTGGGCACGTGCGAGCGACGGGGTGAGGCGGTCGTGACGGGGGTGTGCGCGGACAGCCGCCGGATCGCGCCGGGCGACCTGTTCCTCGCGGTGCCCGGGGCACATGCCGACGGGCACCGCTACGCCGCCGACGCCGTCGGCCGCGGTGCCGCGGCGATCGTCGTCGAGCGGTTCCTCGACGAGCTCGCCGTCCCCCAGCTGCGGGTCCCCTCGGTGGCCGCCGCCGCCGGACCCATCGCGGCCCACGTGTACGCCTGGCCGTCCGAGCAGCTGACCGTCGTCGGGGTGACCGGCACGAACGGCAAGACGACGACGTGCCAGCTGCTGCAGGCGTGCCTGGCCGGCTCGACGGGGGTGGCGGGGCAGATCGGCACCACGGGCACCTTCCTCGGCGGCAAACGGCTCGCCACGTCGGCGCTGTCCACTCCCGAGGCCCCTGAGCTCCAGCGCCACCTGGCATCGATGCTCGCCGGCGGAGCGGTCGGCACGGCCGTGGAAGTCACCTCGCACGCCCTCGATCGACACCGGATCGACGGCACCCGCTTCCGCGTCGGGGTCTTCTTGAACCTCTCGCCCGAGCATCTCGACTACCACGGCTCGATGGAGCGGTACTTCGCCGCCAAGAGCCGACTGTTCGACCCGTCCCGCTGCGAGCAGGCGGTGATCTGCGTGGACAGCGAGTGGGGGGCGCGTTTGGCGGCGTCGTGCCGAGTGCCCGTGACGACGTTCTCCTCGCGCCGCCCGGCCGACTTCCGGATCTCGTGCACCTCCAGGGGTCTCGCCGGGATCACCGTGGTGATCGACGACGGCAGCGGTCGCGTGGAGCTGGCCGCGCCGCTCATCGGGCCGGTCAACGCCCCGAACGTCGCCGCCGCGTACCTGGTCTCCCTGGCGCTCGGGATCGAGGCGGACCAGGCGAGGGCCGCCCTCGAGCGCTGCCCGCCGCCGCCGGGGCGTTTCGAGATCGTGACCACCGACGAGCCGTACCTCGTCGTGGTCGACTACGCGCACACGCCGGACGCCCTCGAGGCCCTCGTGGACACGGCCCGGCAACTGTCGACGGCGAAGGTCCGTCTCGTCCTCGGGGCGCGCGGCGAGCGGTACGCGGCGAAGCGGCCGCAGATGGCCCGGGTGGCGAGCCAGGCGGACGACGTGGTGCTCACGACGGACAGCCCCGGTGCGGAGGATCCCAGCACCATCGTCGGCGAGATGCTGGCCGGAGTGCCCCCTGCCCGCCGCGAGCGGGTCGGCGTCGAGCTGAACCGGGAGAGGGCCATCCGACGCGGCGTCGAGGCGCTCGGCCCCGGGGACGTGCTCCTCGTCAGCGGCCGCGGGCACGAGACGCACCAGCGCTTCGGCGACTGCCTGGTCCCCTTCGACGACCGGGTGGCGGCGCGCCTGGCGCTGGCGGCACGGCAGGAGCGGCGAGCGTCGCCCGACGACCTGCGCGTCAGCGTGGTGATCCCTGCGCACGACGCGGAGGACACCTTGCCCGCAGCCATCTCCTCGGCGCTCGGCCAGACGCGCCGTCCCGACGAGGTGATCGTGGTGGACGACGGCTCGACCGACGGCACGTCCGCCGTCGCGCGATCGTTCGGCACGGCGGTGCGGCTGGTCGAGCAGCCCTGCCTCGGCCCGTCCGCTGCCCGCAACGCCGGCGTCGCGGCAGCCGCGTCGCCGCTCGTCGCCTTCCTCGACGCCGACGACCTGTGGCAGGAGGGCAAGCTGGAGCGCCAGGTCGCGGCACTGGCGGAGCACCGGGCGGTGCTGTGCGCGTCCGACTGGGTTCGCGGCCGGCCGCCACCTCTGCCGGCCGAGCTCGCGGTGACGTCGATCTCGACGGACGACCTGCTCGTGCTCAATCGCTTCCAGACCTCGACCGTGCTGATGCGGCGGGACGCCTTCGCGCTGGCCCGCGGGTTCTCACCCCAGCTCGACGGTGCGGAGGACTGGGACCTGTGGTTGCGGCTCTCCCGGTTCGGCCCGGTCATCAAGCTCGACGCCCCTCTCGTCTCCTACCGGGACGTGGCGACGGGTTACTCGAAGAACCTGCGACGCCATCACGACGCCGTGCTCCAGATCGTCCGCCGCGAGCTGCTCCCGTTCCCAGGACCGCGTGGCCGGGAATTGCGAGCCTGGCACCACCTCCGATTCGCCCTCGCGTTCGCCCGACTCGGCGACCGGGCCCGCGCGCGCGAGTGCCTGTCGGCGCTGCGCAGGGAGCGGCTCCTCGCAGCCGCCGTGCCCGCGACCGCCAACCTCTTGGTGCCGTTCCTCGCCGGCCGGATCCGCCGGCACCTCCCGTCGAACGGCGCACGCCCGACGCAGGAGGCGTGACCCAGGGCGCGCCCTGGCACCTCGGGCAGCTGCGCGCGACATCACGGGAACGCCCGACCGCGCCCGCTCACCGGATCGCCCGCAGCCTGACCCGCTGGACACTCGCGACGGGGACACCGTCGCGCTCGCCGCCGATGAGCCAGGCCACGCGATGCTCGACTGCCACCGCGGCGTAGGAGACCGGAGCGGCGAGGTGGCCGGCGACCCGGAACGACACGGTCGACGGGTCGAAGGACCAGACCGTCGAACCGGACACCGGAGCCGATCCAGGCGGGTAGCTGTCGCCGCCGGCGAGATAGATGTGCCCACCGATATCGAAGGCCGCAGCTCCCTGCAGGGCGTGCGGGAGGGACCCGACGACCCTCGCGGTGTGCGTGCGCGTGTCGATCTCCTGGACGACGGCGACCTGCTGGCCCGGGGGAGGTGTTGTCGAGCCCGCAGGTGTCGAGAACTCGCTTGTCGTCCCACCTTGCTCCGCTTCCCCGCCGAAGACGTAGATGACGCCGTGCGCCGCCGTCACCGCCGGATAGCGGACGGCGACCGGCAATGTGACGAAGGTCGAGAACGTGGACCCGTTGGCCGTCTCGAGCACCGCAGCGTCCCCGATCGAGCCGTCGTACCCTCCCACGACGTACGCAGCCCGCCCCACGGTCACCGCTTCGTCGTCCGCCCGCAGCTGCGGCAGCTGCCCGGTGACGGTCGCGGACACGGCAGTGCCTGGACCGAGCGATCTCGGGATGGTGACCCCTTGGACCAGCGCGAACGGCACGCTCTGGCCGCCGCCGAAGAGAAAGGCGCGACCGTCCAGCTCGGCGCTCCCCGCGTCGTGCGTGGGGGAGGGCAAGGTGGCGATGGACGTCAACCTGCCGGTCGCGGTGTCGAGCACGCCGACGTCTGCAGAGCTCGCCCCCGAGCCGAGCAGGCCGGCGAGCAGCAGGACGCGGCCGTTTGGAAGCGGCGCGGCACCCGCACGCGAGAGCCCGTTCGGCAGGCGCCACGACGCCATCGACACCACCACCGACGGCGCGCGTTGCGCGTGCACCCTCCGTCGCTCCCGGTGCGGTGCGTGCGCGCGCTGCGCCGCCGCCGCAGGGCTCGTCGCCATCGGGCTCAGCAGTCCCAGCGCACAGAGCAGGAGTGCGAGACCGGCGGTCGCCGAGCGTGCAGCTGCCATGGAGCGTGCAGCTGCCATGGAGCGTGCTCGCCTCGAGAGTCCCATCTGCGCAGTCTGTGCGTCTCGCATAAAGGGAAGATTAAGAGATCCTCGTCACTGGTCGTGCTGCACATGCGCGGCACATTCTCTGCGAATGTCCGGCACATGTTCAGCTTTCCGGGCTGGCGGGACATATCGTGCTACCACGCACCGAGCTCCTCCCTCGCGACGAACCCGCTCCTCTTCCTCCCGACGACGTGCACGGCTGGCCCGTACGCTCATCGCGCTGTCGTTCGTCGCGGTCATCGCGCTCTACGTCGGGACCTCTGGCGCGCATCTGGGTCGTCCTGCCTCGCACCCACAACGGCGCGCGCGCCGCTCCGGCCGGCACGCACTCCCCTTCTACGCACCTCACGGCTACTCCACAACCGCCCACCTGGAGCCGGGCCCGAACCTCGCACCCGGATCACAGCCGTCGGCCCTGCCGACCGACGTGCTGATCGCAGATCGGAACAACAACCGTCTCATCATCGTCGACCCGCAAGGCAACATCGTGTGGCAATTCCCGAAGCCCGGCGACCTCTTGCCCGGCCAGACGTTCCGCACACCCGACGACGCGTTCTTCACTCCGAACGGTCAGGACATCATCGTCACCCAGGAGGACAACTTCGTCGTCTCGGAGATCTCGGTCGCGACCGGCCACATCATCTGGCGATACGGCCATCCGGGTGTCTTCGGGTCGTCGCCGAACTACCTGAACAACCCCGACGACGCGATGATGCTGCCGAACGGCGACGTCGTGCTCGCGGACATCAGGAACTGCCGGATCCTCCTCCTGCGGCCGCCGAGCCACTCACCGGTCGAGGTGATCGGTCAGACCACGCAGTCCTGCCTGCACACACCGCCGACACGCTGGGGCAGCCCCAACGGGGTCTTTCCCCTGTCGGACGGCAACTGGGTCGTGACCGAGATCGACGGCGATTGGGTGGACGGCTTCAACCTCAGGACCAACCAGGTGCTGTGGTCCACCAACCCGCCGGGCGTCTTGTACCCGTCGGACACCAACCAAGTTCGCGGCAACGTCTTCATCACCGCGGACTACTCGATCCCCGGCCAGGTCGTCGAGTTCACCTCGACCGGGCAGGTCGTATGGCGCTACGCGCCGACCGGCGCGCAGGCGCTCGCCCAGCCCTCACTCGCCATGTCGCTCCCCAACGGTGACGTCATGGTGAACGACGACTGGAACCACCGCGTGATCGTCGTCGACCCGAAGACGAACCAGATCGTCTGGCAGTACGGCCACACGGGCGTGCCGGGCGCGGCTCCCGGCTACCTCTACAAGCCCGACGGGGTCGACCTCGTGCCCCCGTACTCGCTCACGATCCTCCACCGGAATGCGATGTTGGGACCTGCGGGCTCCTGAGAGACCGCGGTGCCCATGACGTGCTCGACGTGCACGACCCCGGGGGCCGGCGGCGCCACGGGGGTCACCGCTTCAGCTTGTCGAGCGCCGACTGCACCGAGTAGGCGTAGGCCTCGCTCGTGTA
>JAJZMD010000173.1:8651-9849 GCA_021803085.1 Actinomycetes bacterium | reverse complement strand
TCGACCTCGCGGAGAACCGGCGCCTGGTCGCGGACCGCCTGCGTGCGGCGGCGGAAGGGGGTGCGACGCTGGTGGTGTTCCCCGAGGCCACCATGTGCAGCTTCGGCGACGCCGATTTCGACCTCTCGTCGGTGGCCGAGCCGCTCGACGGACCATTCGTCTCGGCGCTCGCCGAGGGTGCGGCGCGCCACGGCTGCGTGGTCGTGGCGGGGATGTTCGAGCAGGTGCCGGGCGCGGTCCTGCGCGCGGTCCTGGGCGCGGCCCCGGGGCGCGACCGCGGCCGTGGGGCCGGTCGCGTCTTCAACACGGCCGTCGTCGTCAGCCCCGAGGGCCTCGTCGCCGCCTACCGCAAGCTCCACCTGTTCGACGCGCTCGGCGCCCGCGAGTCCGACCGGGTGGTCGCAGGAGATCCAGCGCGGGGCGCGGTCACGACCCCGCTCGGCGACGACCTGGTCCTCGGCGTCATGACCTGCTACGACCTCCGGTTCCCCGAGTTGGCCCGCGCGCTCGTGGACCGCGGGGCGACGCTGATCGCGCTGGGGGCCCACTGGTACGACGGCCCGGGGAAGGCGGAGGTCTGGGAGACCCTCGTGCGCGCGCGGGCGATCGAGAGCACCGCGTACGTCGTCGCTGCGGGGAAGCCCGAGGACGAGGGGGTCGGGCGCTCCATGGTCGTCGATCCGCTCGGCGAGGTGCTGGTGGAGCTCGGCGGCGAGGAGGAGGACGTCGCCTTCGCGGACGTCTCGTCCGCGCGCGTCTCGGCAGTCCGTCGCGTGCTCCCCAGCCTCGAGCACCGGCGCTTCGACGTCGTGGCGCGCTGAGGCCGCCGGCCACGCCAGGCCGCACTGGCGTCACGCTGCGGTCGAACTGCTCGCGACGCGAACGAGGTGCAATGCCAGTGTCAGAAGGTGGCTGCTCCGCAGCGCTCCACCACGCAACTGCCGGCCGCAGTGAGCGTGTCGCCCGGCGACGTCTTGGGATGACCGTTGGCAACCCCTCCCTCAGAAAGCCCGGTCTGCTTGACGTTCCGAACGAACGTGTGCAGCACGAGGTGGGGAACGGGGCGCACTTCACCCTGAACATCCACGGAGTGTCGAACAGCAACGGCACAAGCTACAGCGGCAACAACAAGAACGACATCTTCGTTCCGCTGACAGGCAGGTGCACAATCGACCTGCAAAAGGGCACACCGTTCGAG
>JAJZMD010000173.1:0-8641 GCA_021803085.1 Actinomycetes bacterium | reverse complement strand
TTGGGATGACCGTTGGCAACCCCTCCCTCAGAAAGCCCGGTCTGCTTGACGTTCCGAACGAACGTGTGCAGCACGAGGTGGGGAACGGAGGATTGACAAGATGTTGAGAGGCCGTTGATGGAAGACATCGGTATCCGCGTGCACAGTATGGGTAGGAACCGACGGGTTCGCACCCGCCCCACCCACTCCCGCGAATGCGGGCGGAGACGCATAGGAGGGGTTGCATGCAGAGAAAGCTGCTACTGGTGGCGGCTCTGGCGCTCGGCGCCGTGGTCGCCACGCCGGCCGCCGCCCTTGCGGGCACCGGCAACGGTGCACCCAGCGGGGCGCACTTCACCCTGAACATCCACGGGGTGTCGAACAGCAACGGCACAAGCTACAGCGGCAACAACAAGAACGACATCTTCGTTCCGCTGACAGGCAGGTGCACAATCGACCTGCAAAAGGGCACAACATTCGAGGTGCTCCAGCCCGACTGCACGAAGCACGTCAACGCCTTGTTCCAGCTGCCCACACCTTGCACCACCACCACGTGCACAACGTACGCCTACCAGGTGTGGGTGCGGGCGCTGACGCCGAAGGGCACAGCCACAATGCGGACGTGCTTTACGACAAAGACTACTGGGACAACCTTCTGCGACACCACGGTCGTCGTCCTGAAGAAATCGCGCACGTTCTCGAACGTGACCGACACACTTCTCTCTGTGTGCGAGACAGTGACAGGCACGCTCAAGAACGAGCCGATCTTCTCGACATCACTCCAGACATACTTCTGGCAGTACACAAATCACGGGTTGCGGCTGGCGCAGTTCCGCTTCTACCCGATCACGCAGGCATCGAACGTCGGGACAGCTTGCACGAACACGAAGCGCTGACGGACCTGAAGCGCTGACGAACGTGCAGCGCTGACGAACGTGCAGTGCTGACGAACGTGCAGTGCTGTGGAAGTGGAAGCAGCCGCGCTGGGCGCACGAGCCTGGCGCGGCTGTTCCGCGTCACTGCGCCTCCTGGACCCTGGCCCGTGCCGAGACCCAGCCGACCGAGGCACGGCGGATGCACACGATGCCCTCGTTCGCCTCCCTGGGGAAGCGGAACTCGGCAGCGCGGACCTGAAGGGTTTCACCCGACCGCCCCGAGGTGCTCCGCACCAGCGCACCCGCCGGCGGCCGGCGCACCACCCTCGCCGGGCTCGCCGGCGCATCGTCGAACGCGCCTCTGTAGTCGAAGACGTTTCCGCGGGAACGCGCCGGGCGCTGGCCCGGCGCGCCCGTGAGCGAGCGGGGCGCGCCACATGCACCAGGTGGACGGTCCGAGGCCGCGTCACACCTCTGTGGCACCATGACGACGGCTCGAAGCGCGAGGTGGGTCCTCACCGAGACGTGTCAATGCCCTCCGCCGGGTGCCCGGAGCGGGACTCGAACCCGCACGCCCTTGCGAGCAAAGGCTTTTGAGGCCTCCGCGTCTACCGATTCCGCCATCCGGGCAGGAGCCTGGAGCCTACTGCCGCGCGGGCGGCCCCCCGGGGTCCGCGCGTTCCCGTGGAACACGACGTCAGCCGAACGGGTCACCACGAGGGAGCGCGCCGCTCGGGTCGCCGCGACGGGGACCGCCGGACGTCGGCGCTGCGGATCCGGCCGCCTGCCACGTAGAATCGAACCCTCATGCAGCGGTTCATGGTCGAGCGACGCCTGCGCGAGGTGCACATCCGGCTGGTGCGCGCCCGCGAGGAGCTCGCGGTGCTCGACGAGCAGCTCGCGCACGTCTCCGAGGAGGCCGAGGACGCGAGGCTCCGGTCCCTCGTCGCCGAGACCCCGCTCGCGGTGCACGAGTACTCCGAGGTGCAGCGGCACGTCGACGCCATGGCCCGGGCACGGGCGGCGCTGTCGGCGACGGTGCAGGGGCTCGAGCGGCGCCGCGACGAGCTGCTCATGGACGTGGGCAATGGCGGCTAGCCCGAAGGTACGACGTCGGGCCGGCGACGGGTGCCCGACGAAGAGCGGCGCCGGCGAGCGGTACGGCGCACCTGCCGGCGGATGGATCGAGCCCTGGAAGGTGGACGGATGAGCGGAGATTCGAAGATGGCCGCGCCCGTTGGGAGCACGCAGACGGCGGCGCCTGGAGGAGCGACCGGCGAGGGGGTGCCCACGCGGGTGGTCATCGCCGAGGACGAGGCGATCATCCGGCTCGACCTGAAAGAGATCCTCCAGTCCGCCGGCTATGCGGTCGTGGGTGAGACCGGGCGCGGCGACGAGGCGGTGTCGCTGGTCGACGAGCATCGGCCGGACCTCGTGATCCTGGACGTGAAGATGCCCGGGATGGACGGTGTGCGTGCGGCGCGTGAGATCGCCGCACGGCACCGGGCGGCGGTGGTCGTGCTGACGGCGTTCAGCCAGCGCGACCTCATCGAAGAGGCGCGCGACGCCGGCGTCGCGGCCTATCTCGTGAAGCCGTTCCGGCGCGAGGAGCTGCTCCCGGCGGTCGCCGACGTGCTCTCGCGCTGCCGGCAGGATTGGGCGATCGAGGAGGAGGTCGCCCGGGAGCTGGGCGCGGCCGCGGCGGACGGGGACGTGGAGGCGAGGATCGCTGAGGACAAGATCGCCACGCGCCGCGTCGTGGAGGAAGCCAAGACGGTGCTCATGGAACGCGAGGGGATGAGCGAGCCCGATGCGTTCGCCTTCGTCCAGCGAACGGCCATGCAGACGCGCTCACGGATGCGCGACGTCGCCCGCCGCGTCGTCGAGGGCGAGCTGCGGCCCTCGTGAACCAACGGGCGGAGGGCGCGGGCGGTCCGCTGTTCCTGCTCGACGCCATGTCGCTCGCGTTCCGGGCGTACTTCGCGCTGCCGCCCGACCTCGCGACCGCCTCGGGCACGGTCACCAACGCTCTGCACGGCTTCGTCGGGATGCTGGTGAACGTCGTGCGGGACCACAGGCCGAGCGCGCTCGCCGTCGCGTTCGACCTCCCAGGCGACACGTTCCGCCACGGGCTCGTCACCGACTACAAGGGCGGGCGCGCCGAGACCCCCGAGACCCTGCTGCCGCAGTTCGACATGATCCGCGAGGTCTTGGCCGTGCTGGACGTGCCGGTGGTGGTCGCGCCGGGGTACGAGGCGGACGACGTGCTGGCGACGCTGGCCACCGAGGCGCGCGACCGGGACGGCGACGTCGTCGTGGTCACGGGCGACCGCGACTGCTTCCAGCTGGTCGAGGACCCCCACGTGCGGGTGCTCTACAACCGCCGGGGGGTGAGCGACTACTCGCTCTACGACGAGGCGGGGATCGTCGAGCGGACCGGGGTCCCCCCGCGCCTGTACCCGGTCCTCGCGGCGCTCCGCGGCGACCCGTCCGACAACCTGCCGGGGGTCCCGGGCGTCGGGGACAAGACCGCGGCGAAGCTCGTCACCGCCTACGGGGACCTCAACGGGATCTACTCGCACCTCGACGAGCTGACGCCGAAGCTGCGCGAGAGCCTCTTGGCGCACGAGGCGCGGGTCCGTGCGAACGCCTCGGCCACCCCCCTCGTGCGCGACGTGCCGCTGGACGTGACCGTCGACCAGCTCACCCTGGGGGGCTGGGACCTCCGGACGGTGGAGGAGGTGTTCGAGCGTTACGAGCTGCGCACGGTGTGGCGAAGGACCGTGCCGCTGCTCGCAGAGGGCCGCTTCGGACCGCCCAAGGAGGGGTCCGAGCTTCCGGTGTCGACCGGCGCAGCGACCGGTGCCGCGGCCGGGGCAGGCGCCGCAGCAGTGACACGGACCGCGGCAGTGACACCCGCCGCGTCAGGCGCCGCAGGGGCGGCCGGGACGGAGGTGGTGGTCGCCGAGCAGGTGGAGGCCGCCGTCCCCGCCGACGCGCCCGCCGCCGTCGCCGCGATCGAGGAGCTCGCGAGGGACTTTGCGTCCCGCCGGTCCGCAGGGGACGCCACGGTGCTCGCGACCGTGGGCCGCTGGGACGGGCTGCCGGGCCGTTCGCCGCTGCGCGGGGTCGCCCTGGTCGACCCGTCGCCGCCGGGCGCGGGCGTCTGGGTGCGCGGGCCGCTCCTCGGCGACGCGGACGTCGCGGCCGCCCTCACCGCCCTCTTGGCCGAGGCGCCGGTCGCAGGGCACGGGGTGAAGGAGCTGCTCCGCTCGCTCCTCCCGCTCGGCGTCGACCTGACCGGCCTCGAGATGGACACCGAGGTGGCGGCGTACCTCCTCGACCCCTCGACCGGGGACTACGCGCTCGGCACGGTCGTCCGCGGGGTCGGGCACGGGGCAGGCACGTCGCCCGGTGGCGAGCTCCCTCTCCCCGGTGGCGAGCTCCCCGTCTCCGGTGACGCGCTCGCTCTCGCCGGCGCGACGTCGCTTCTAGCGGGCGAGACGGCCGAGGTGTCCGGCGCGGCGGCAGACGCCCTCGCGGTCGCCGCCGCGGTGCCCCGCCTCAGCGCGCGGCTCGTCGCGGAGGGGCTGCGCCCGCTCCACGACGACGTCGAGCGGCCGCTCGTGCGCGTCCTGGCGAGGATGGAGGTCGCAGGCATCCGGGTCGACGTGGAGGAGCTCAGGCGCCTGACGGGCGAGCTCGCCGGCGAGTGCAAGACGCTCGTCGAGGGGATCCAACGGCTCGCCGGCCACGAGCTGAACGTGAACTCGACGCCCCAGCTGCGCGCCGTGCTCTACACAGAGCTCGGCCTCGCCCCCGGGCGCAAGACGAAGACCGGGTACTCGACGGACGCGGCGACGCTCGAGACGTTGCGAGGCGCGCACCCGGTCGTCGATCAGCTGTTGCGCTATCGGGAGCTCGAGAAGCTGCGCTCCACCTACGGCGAGACGCTGCTCGCCGAGGTCGCGCCGGACGGCCGGATCCACGCGTCGTTCCGCCAGACGGTCGCGCGCACCGGGAGGATCTCGTCGGAGCGGCCCAACCTCCACAACATCCCGACGCGCCGGGAGACCGGCTCGCAGTTCCGCCGGGCGTTCGTGCCGGCGCCCGGGTGCCGCTTCCTCGTGGCCGACTACGACCAGGTGGAGCTGCGCGTCATCGCGCACCTGTCCGGCGACCCCGGGCTCGTCGAGGCGTTCGGCTCGGGGCAGGACATCCACCGGGCGGTGGCCTCCGGCGTGTACGGGGTGCCCGCCGACGAGGTCACCAAGGACCAGCGGGACCGGGCGAAGATGGTCTCCTACGGCCTCGCGTACGGGATGGAGGCGTTCGGGCTGGCGCGCCGGCTGTCGACGAGCCAGGAAGAGGCGAGCGAGATCATGGACCGCTACTTCCGGGCGTTCCCCAGGGTGCGCCGGTACATGCTCGACGCGGTCGCCGAGGCGCGCGAGCGCGGCTACACCCGGACCGAGATGGGGCGAAAGCGCCCGCTGCCGGACCTGCACGACCGCAACTACCAGCGTCGCTCCGCCGCGGAGCGCCAGGCGATGAACGCGGGCATCCAGGGCCTCGCCGCCGACATCTTCAAGGTGGCGCTCGTGAAGCTCGACGGCGCGCTCGAGCGGGAAGGGATGCGGAGCAGGCTCGTGCTGCAGGTGCACGACGAGGTGATCGTCGAGGCCGTGCCCGAGGAGGAGGACGCCGTCGCCGCGATGACCCGGGACGCCCTCACCCGCGCCGTCGCGCTCTCGGTGCCCTTGGAGGTGACCATGGCCTGGGGGGACTCCTGGGCCGTGAAGGGCTCGTGAAGGGCTCGTGAACGGCTCGTGACGGGCTCGTGACGTCGCCGGGGCGGGCGACGCGCGCAATTGCGTTACCCTGGTGACCTGGTCGGCGCCGGCGGCCAGGACCAATTCCTCGAGCATGCGGCTCCGGCGCGGTCGCCGGTTGCCCGCGGCGGGAGCCGATCCCGACGGCGGGCGCCGATGAAAGCGAGCAGTTCCTGATGTCCGACGAGCAATCCTCCGCCCTTCTCACCGCCCCGCCCCGCCGGGCGACCCTCTCGGACGAGGCGATGGGCACCTTCGACGAGGACGGCACCTACCACCCGCGGTCCATCGTCGAGGACGACCTGTCCGGCCAGTCGCTCGAAGAGCTGATGGCGGGCACCATCGTCGAGTTCGACGACGGCGACCTGGTCGAGGGCATCGTGGTGAAGATCGACCGGGACGAGGTCCTGCTCGACATCGGCTACAAGTCCGAAGGCGTCATCCCCGCCCGCGAGCTCTCCATCCGCAACGACGTGGCCCCGACACAGATCGTCTCGCTCGGCGACCGCGTCGAGGCGCTGGTCCTCCAGAAGGAGGACAAGGAGGGGAGGCTCATCCTCTCGAAGAAGCGAGCGCAGTACGAGCGCGCGTGGTCGACCATCGAGAAGCTGAAGGACGCCGACCACGTCGTGAAGGGCCCGGTGATCGAGGTGGTGAAGGGCGGGCTCATCGTCGACATCGGGCTGCGAGGCTTCCTGCCCGCGTCGCTCGTCGAGCTGCGCCGCGTCCGCGAGCTCCAGCCCTACGTCGGCCGGGTGATCGAGGCGAAGATCATCGAGCTCGACCGGAACCGGAACAACGTCGTGCTCTCGCGGCGCGCTTGGCTGGAAGAGGCCCAGAAGGAGCAGCGCGGCGACTTCCTGGCGAACCTGAAGCCCGGCGAGCGCCGCAGGGGGACCGTGTCCTCGGTCGTGAACTTCGGCGCATTCGTGGACCTCGGCGGGATGGACGGCCTCGTCCACGTGTCCGAGCTCTCCTGGAAGCACGTCGACCACCCGTCGTCGGTGGTGCAGGTGGGGGACGAGATCACAGTCGAGGTGCTCGACGTGGACCTGGAGAAGGAGCGGATCAGCCTGTCGCTGAAGGCGACGCAGACCGATCCCTGGCAGGAGTTCGCGGACAGCCACGAGGTCGGCCAGCTCGTCTACGGCCGGATCACCAAGCTGGTGCCGTTCGGCGCCTTCGTCCAGGTGGGCGACGGCATCGAGGGGCTGGTGCACATCTCCGAGATGGCAGCCCACCACGTGGACATGCCCGAGCAGGTGGTCACCCCGGGCGAGGAGCTCTGGGTGAAGATCATCGACATCGACCTGCAGCGCCGCCGGATCAGCCTGTCGATCAAGCAGGCCGCCGAGGGCGGCGAGGTCTCCGAGGAGTACCGCGAGGCGTTCGGCGAGCACGCCTACGACGCCGAGGGCAACTACATCGGCGCTTACGACTACGGGGACGCCGGGGACTTCACCCCGGAGACCGAGGCCCAGGCCGCGTGGGCCGACTACGCCGCGACCGCGTCCGGCGTGCCGGGCACGTCCACGGCCGAGGTGACGGAGGGCGTTGCCGACCACGCCCTCGACTCGTCCGGGGACGACGCGCTCGAGGGCACAGAGGAACATCCCGCCGGGGAGCAGCCCGGGTCCTGAGCTCCACCTGAGGGTGGCGGGGGTCACGGTGCTCGCCGAGCGTCCCGAGGCACCCGCGCGGCCCGGTTGGCGGGCGGGGCTGTGGGACGTGGGCCCGCTCGCGCTGGCGGGCGTCGTCGCGAACGGCGCGAGCCTGCTCGTCACGCTGGTCCTGGCGCGCCTGCTCGACGCACGCGGCTACGGCGCACTGAACCAGCTGATCGGTGTCTTCTTCGTGGTGGCGACTCCCGGCTCGGCCGTCCTCGTCGCAGTCGTCAGGCGCGTGACTGCCTGGTCGGGCTCGCTCGACGGAGTCGTTCGCTGGGGGGCCGAGGTGCACCGCCGCGGGACGTGGGGGCTGGTGCTCTTCGCCGCGCTGGTTCTCGCCGCCGGCTCGCCGGCCGCTGCGCTCCTCGGGCGCCCCGACTCGCTCGGCTTCGACGCCGTCGCCGTCGCGGGTGCGGTGTGGGTGCTGCTCTGCGTCGACCGGGGGCTGCTCCAGGCGCACCGCGAGTACCGCGTGCTGTCCGGGAACCTGTTGCTCGAGGGGGGAGCTCGCACCGTCTTCATGATCTCGTTCGGTGCGGCGGGGCTCGGCGTGGACGGGGTGGCGGCAGGCGTGCTCGCCGCGGAGCTCTGCACCGCGGCGCACGCGCGCTTCGTGGCGGACCGCGCCTGGCGCGCCGAGCGCGAAGTGGGCGCGGTGCGCGTGCGACGGCGTGCGCGCGCTGCTGCAGCCGCCCTTGGGAGCTGGCTCGGCGCGTGGCGGCGGGCCCGGCCCTACGGCCGCGACGGGGCGATCCGGCGCGACCTCGTCGCAGCGGTCGTCGCCCTCGCCGCCGTCGCGGTGCTCCAGAACGTCGACGTGATCGTGATCGGTCGGGAGGCGCCGCGATCCGCCGGCGCCTACGCGGCGGTGTCGGTGTCGAGCAAAGCGCTCGTCTTCGTGTCCGCCGCGGTGGCCGGGTACCTCCTGCCCGAGGCCGCGATCTCCTGGCGAGCTGGGCGCCATGCCCTGCACCAGCTCTTCGTCACCCTGGCGGTGCTGGCCGCGCCCGCGCTGGTGCTGGTGGCGGTGGCGGCGGCGGTACCGCGCCGCTTCCTCTCCACCGCGTTCTCGGGCCGGTACGTGTCGGCCGCCGGGGCGTTCCTTCCGCTCGCGCTGGCGATGGTGTGCCTGAGCGTGACGGTGGTCGTGACGATGTACCTCCTCGGCGTGGGAGACCGGCCGTTCGTCGTGGTGCTCGTGGGTGCGGCCGCGCTGGCCGCGGTCGCGGTGGGCCTTGCGAAAGGTGCGCCGCGAGCGACCGCGACCGCCGACCTCGGCGTGCAGGGG
>JAJZMD010000054.1 GCA_021803085.1 Actinomycetes bacterium | reverse complement strand
CGCCCGTCTGGATGGACCGGTACCTGGCGAACAGGCCCAGCGACATGCATTCGTGGCAACGAGCCTATGCCCGATCAGGCGTCAGGCGTCAGGCGTCAGGCGTCAGGCGTCAGGCGTCAGGCGTCAGGCGTCAGGCGTCACACCAATGCAGAGTCGGCGGTGTCGGTTGTGGCGGCGGTGTCGGTTGTGGCGGCAGAGGAAACAGCGTCGGCGGCGTCCGCTGTCTCAGCGGTGTCAACGGTGACCGCAGCGTCGGCCGTCGCGGCGGCATCAGCAGAACCGACCAAACCGGCAGCGCCCGCTGTGGTGGCGTCGGTTATGGCAGCCGCATCAGCGGTGTCAACCGTGTCAACCGTGTCAACCGTGTCAACCGTGTCAACCGTGTCAACCGTGTCAACCGTGTCAACCGTGTCAACCGTGTCAACCGAATCAGCGATAGCCGCGTGCAGGACTGCCGCCAGCTCGTCGATATCCTTACCGGCGATCAGCGAACGGGTCGTCGTCGCCCTGAGCAGCCCCTCGATCAGCGTGGTGACGCCTTCCCCCATGTCGGCAGCGGCGCTGTGCAAGGACAGGAGTGGGTTTTGCAACCGCTTGGCCGACACGACCTGCTGGCCGGCGGACATGTCGGTCAGGGTGGCCAGCTGCTGTAGGAGTTGCTCCATCAGATCCTCCGGACTCGGTGGGTCACACCGTGCAACAGGCGGGCACCCCCGTGCATTCCGATATGGCAGGTATTGCCGATCGCCGGCTCCGTGTGCACCCTCGATCGCCTCGGGTCGGCTCCTGTGGGACCGTCGCCCGCTGCGTTGCACGCAGGTGGATCGGTCCACGGGCGTCGCGGCTTGCGCTGCCCACAACTTCCGCACCGATCTCGGTGCGATCCGCTGCGGCCTGGGATTCCGCTGAGCCGGCGAGGTCGACACTGCCGCGCGATCTTGCCGGCCTCGACACGGGCTGCGACCCTCCGAGCAGAAGGCGTGCTCTTCTGCGACGTCACCGATCGTCTTCCCTGGTGGGGACGGGATCGGCTACCCGCGTGGAGGTGCAGCCGGGCTAGAGATAGCGCACGTCCTCCATGACAGCCGGGTTGGGGTGGCCCTCCGCAATGGGCGCACCGACAAGCCTGTCGGGGCCGCCGAAGAAGACGTACGTCTCGTTCCGTGCGGACCCGACGACGACCTGCTCACCTCCGATGACTCCGGAGAGCTCGGCGACGCCGGAAACCAGAGCCGCGGCGGGGGCACGCAACGATTCGTGCCCGGCCGCGCGAATCCGCCGGGCCTCGTCACGACATGCGGGATAGCTCGAGACATCCCCGGTTGGTGACCCAGGTCGAGTTGGGGCTGCGCGGTCGGCACGGGCACCTCCAGCTCCCATATGGAGAGCTCGAGGTCGAGAAGTTCATCGAGCTTGTGGACCTCGCGATGGCGCAGGACCTCGGCCCATGCCCATCAGCCGTCGTCGCCAAGTAGTGACACGGTCCGTCACCTTCGCCGTGCCATCGACCCGGCTCCTGGGAGTTATCGGACCAGAAGAACGGAAACCGGCGATCACAGGCCCGGTAGCAGCGGGCATGCTCCTGATCCGCCGGCTGTGGCGTGAGCACGGTGCGCGCAGTGAGCGACGGAGACTTCCGCATCGCCGGCCCGGGCGCTGTTACTCGGTGAACTGGGCCGCCAGAGCCAGCACGGGCTCGGCGACACGCTCGTCCGATTCCAGACCTCCTGACGTGGTGTCATTATCCGTTGGTGGTCAGCCCAGCTCTTTGACCGAGTAGACGAGCCTCAGGTCCGTGCCCGGGTAGACGGTGTTGGTGGCGGTGAGCTCCTGGCAGAGCCCGGCGATGGCCCTCGTGCGCCGTGGAGCCGAGAGTGGGTCGAGACGGACGTGGAGTTCGCTTCCCATGATCTGCAGATCGGCCGGCGAGGAGAAGGCTTCGCGCAGGAGGGTGCGGGCCTCGTCGTCCGCTCGGGCGTAGTGGGGACCGACCAGTCGGGCGAGGGCGGACTCGGCGTTGTAGGTCGCCATGCGGATGGCATCGTGGATCCGCCTGCGCTCGGGGGCGAGCCGGACCGAACCGGGTCGAGCTTCGCCGAGGGGAACCCGGGCGGGGATGGCCCGTGCTGCTGTGGCCAGCTCTTCGATGTGAGCGGTTGCTTCGGCGAAGGCACGGGTGATCGCACCGTTCGGAGGCCGCCCGTCGAGCGAGGCCTGTCCTCGGCTGGCTTGGGCTTGAGCCAGGCTCCTTCGTGCTTCGGCCAGTGCGCGGTCGGCCTGTCGGCGGGCCGGGTTCGGGACCATGCGACCCATGTCGTCGTCGGTGGTGGCGTAGGTGTCGAGGGCGTCGAGTCCGTAGTGGGCACGCATGTAGCGGAAGAAGTTCTCCTGGTTCCACCGGCTGAACATGAGATGGGCGATGGCGGCCGGATCCTTGTCGCCCCGCGTGGTGAGCACGTGGGTCTGGTGGCCGGTCTCCGGGTCGAGCCGGGTGATCTGGCGACAGGTGAAGCGCTTCTTGGCGCCTTGATAGGCGATGGTCACCCGACGGTCGGCCAGCAGGTAGTGGTGGGAACGCCCAGTGGTATCGGTGTGCACGTAAGGGTGGAACGAGCTGACCGGCTCGGCGGGGGCGGGCTTCTTCCGATAGGTGAGAACGTCGAAACCAGCAAGGTCGAGCTCACGAAACAGCGTGGGCGACCACCCACCTCGGTCGAAGCAGATGGTCGGACGGGCGTCCGTTCCCACATGGGCACGGACCTTCTCAGCCACGGTGCGCAGCTCGCCGACCAGGCTGGCCCCGGGGGTGGCCCCCCACACCAGCACCCCGTCGCCGTTGGCGTCGCAGACCCAAGTATCGAGCTCAGCGGGCATGGACAGCCTGATGCGGGCCACGTGGGCTTTTCCGACCTCCCGACCTCCGTGGTAGGCGCGGACGTGGCCGTCGACGTAGAAGATGCCCGTGGCGTCCCGGTGAGCCTTTATGTGGTGGCGGGCCAGTTGGTCGAGCAGCTGATCGGCTCTCCCCATGTCGGCCAGCTCCTCGATGCGGCGCCGGATGGTCCTGACCTCAGGGCCCCGGTCGAGGCCGAGAAGACGCCCGAGGTCGGTGGGGCTGATCCTGGTCAACCCTTCGGCCCGTGGCTCGCCGAGGAGGCAGGCGAAGACGATGGAGCAGCACAACGAACGCAGGGAGTAGAAGGCTGCCTTGCGGGCGCCGTAGACCGAAGCGGCGATCTCGATCAGGCCGGTAGCAACCAGGGCAGGCAAGATGAGCAGAGCCCCGGCCAACGGGAGCGAGGCCCCTTCGCAGATCACCGGCGGGGCCTCGTCGATGAGCCCGAAGCGTGCAGCGGCCCGCTGTGGTGAACGATCGACGGGTCGGGCCAGGGGAACGAGCTCACCGCCCGGAGCGGACTCTGCCGGGTCGCCGGTGCAACCGTCGAGATCGACTTTCGGATCCGAGGGATCGGTGTCAACCACGCCGAGCGTGACCCGGCGGACGGTGGCCGTCGACACGTCAGTGCGTCGAGCCACCTCAGCCAACGACAGACCCGAGGCACGCAGGCGTGCGATCTCTTGCCGCTTGGCCTCTGTCGCCTTGGAAGGACCCTTCGGCCCGGGGCGATCGTCCATCAGCGACTCGACACCGCCGGCCTCGTAGATCGAACGCCACCGCACCAGCGAGTTCTCGTGCACCCCGAAAGCTTCGGCCACCTGGCGCTGTCTCGCCGCCTTCGAGTTCACCAGCTGCACAGCGGCCAGGCGTCGCGCAGCAGCGTCGCCGGCTCGCCAACACCACGCCGCCATCCCCCACAGGAAGACCGAGCCGTTGCCCTCTGCATCTTCGAGGAACGCGACCCCGTCAGCGACGTGGAAGGAGCCCGAAGGGGCCAGTGGCAATGACGGCATCGTCCCCATCTTGGTTGCTGCGACCGCCACGATCCGATCTCCCGGAACCTCACATATCTCACTAGAGATTATGTCATATTCAGAACCCGAAATGGTGGATAGTGGCAGCTCAAACGGGGTCAGTCGCGTGCTATGTCAGGAAGTCTGGATTCCCTTTCGGCGCTCAGGACCTTGTAGCGCCGAGCCAGGGTCCGCAGGGCCAGCTTGGTGCCGACGACCGGGTCGGCCACGTCGCCGGTCACCTGGAACCGGGCAGCACGCGCCACCCGCTCGCCCGTCGACGGCGGGCCAAGGACGGCACGCAGCTGGTCGGGGGCGGTCACAATCAGGTCCCGGACCTGGAGCGCCACCCGAGTGAGCGACTCTCGAGCCGAGGTGAAGGCCACCCGCAGGACCCGGATGGACTCGACGACCGAGCCCTGGGTCTTGGGCACCACCGGCCGGACGGCGGACAGGACTCTCACGGTGCTGACCGAGGCTCGTATCAGGTCACGTCCGTCCGACCGGCTGGTGCGCGTCACCGGGCAGGAGCCGGGCCGACAGATCAGCGGCAAGACACGAGCCCAGTCACACGATGAGGGTCAAGCCCAGCCCCTGCTCCGGGGACCCTCCCAGGATGAGAGTCACAACCCGGCCGTACTGCTGCTGAACGAAGGTCACCAGCCGCTCGACCAGGGCGTCGTAGCGGCGCAAGAGGTCGGCGCGCTCGGGACTGCTCACACAGCCGGCCAACTCCTCGTGGATTGGGTAGTAGACGCCCGTCTCGACGAGGTCCACCCAGCCCTTGCGGACCAGTCGCCGCATGATGGTCGTGAGTGCTCCCAGAGGGAGCTCCATCCGGAATACCTCAACGAGCGCTCGCTGAATGCCATCAACCTGAACGCGCCCGTGAAGCCCCCGGAGGCACTCGGCCACGAACGGCACGAAGTTGTCGAGGTACGACCGCTGCTGGTTCCAGTTGGCCTTCAAGAGGGCCAAGGCGACGAGGTGAGACGACGCGCAGTCGCTGCTCCACCCCGGCGGCGGGCTGTCCTCCATCTGGGCTGGCTGTGCCATCAACTCCACCCCTCTTACCTTGCGGGTCCGCGCCCGCTGTTAGCCGTGTAGCTCCCCCATCACCGGAGCGGCCCCGGGGCACTCACCCCGGGGCCGCCGGCGCCGGCGTCTGCCGGCCATGTCACCGTTTGAGAACTCGGGTGTCACCGACCGCGATTCTCGGTGTCACCACCCGCGATGACCCGAGCGTCACCCCACGCGATTTCTCATCAGCTGTGAACGGTCATCCGATGTCCCTCCAACGGTCACGGGGACAATCGAGGCGCCTCTGCGATCACCCCGGACGAGGGGCGGCGACGCTGCGGAAGTGGCGCCTACCGGTCCACGAAGGCGACGCGTGCGTCGAGCGCCTCGGTGATGCGTAGGAGCGTCTTGGCCGTGGGGTTCGCCGAGCCGCTCTCGATCCGGCTGATCTCGCTCTGGTTGATCCCCGTGGCGCTGGCGAGCTCGGCCTGGGTCAGACCACGCCGCTCGCGCAGCTCCATGAGCGCCACCGCCATGTCGTAGGCACCGGCGAAGACCTTGGCCTGTCGACGCCCCGTCGGTGTCAGCCTGGCTCGACGCTCTTCCGACGCTTGCTGATAGCTCCTGGCCACGGTCCGCTCTCCTCCCACACCATTATGTGCTATACCCCATACGTCGTCAAGACGCCGGGACTTCACGGTTCACCGGATGGCAGGACCCCGGATCAGCCGCCTCGTCCGGGGCCACCGCGTCTGCCGCCTCTGCGCTCGCGAGCGCGCTTCCGCTCCTGCTGACCAGCCCAAGCACGCAGCGCCTGGCGCGCGTCGGCGATGGCCCGCTGCTGGCGCCGCCGCGACGGATCATCTCCCTTGTCGTAGCCCGAGAGCAGCAGGATGACCTTGTGGCCGTGGAAGTGGACGAAGACCCGCAGCAGGACGGGCTCGGTCGGAGACGTGCTGGAAGGCTCGCCTCCGAACATGTGCGCGATCTCCTCGGCTGAATGACGCACCCGGAACTCGTGGAGTCCTCCGCCGACCGGTTTCAGCCACTCCGACCCAGCCAGTCCGATGCCCCGAACGAGCAGGATTCGCTGGATCGCCGCATCGACTGCAGCGAATGCGGCATCGCTCAAGTCGTCCAGGAAGGCCGTGAACAGTTCGACACCGTCGTCGCTGACGAAGACCTCGGACGTCCAGATCGGGTCGACTCCCTGCACGGAGCGCAACGTACCGAGGGGCTGTTGCGCTCCGCTGTCCATCTGCGACGAGGGAGGCGGGTCGCCCGTGGGTGTCGGTAGGCACCTCGTGCGACGATGGATGCCATGGACGACGTCTCTCAGCTCCTGCCTGCGGCGCGCTGGGCCGTCGAGCGCTGGGTCGGCTTCCCAGCAGGGGCACGGCCTCGTCGGTGGATCCAAGCAAAGACCGGGGGCCCGGCACGGCACCGGCCGAAGACGGGCGGCCGGTGAGCGTCGGCCGGACGGGCGGCGGAACCGTCCGCCGGTGCCGGGCGTCGATTGGATATGCAGCTCGAGGATGATGCGGCGGTAACGTCCCGGCAGCCTGGCCGGTGGGCGGCGACCGTACTGGCCGCGGCCGCCGGCGTGGCGCTGGCGGCGTGCGGTCCGGGCAGCTCGGGGTCGTCGCTCTACGGTTCATCTGGGAGGCCCGGAGAGTCCGCGCCGTCGAGCACGTCGGCGCCAGCCCACCGCACGTCGGGGTCATCAGGGGCGTCGGCACCGCCTGCGGTGCTGCGGCAGGTGGCCTTCTTCGATCCGCAGTCCGGATACGGGCTCTTCGAGACCCGTCCCGGCGACGGCTGCGGCGAGGCCGTGGGCCGCACCGGCGACGGCGGGGCGACGTTCGGGCCGCTCGTGACGGTGACGTCGGGACCGTGCGGGACGGCCGTGGGCGGCCAGGGGCTGGCGTTCTCGGACCACGGCGACGGCTTCGTCTACGGGCCGGCGCTGTTCACCAGCCACGACGGCGGTGCTCGGTGGGCAGCGGTGCCCGAGCCGGGCCCGGTGGAGGCGGTGGTGCCGCTCGGTTCGTCGGTGTGGATGGTCACCGCCGACTGCCCGGCCGGCGCCGGACCGCTGACGCCGTGCGCCCTGCAGGTGTCGCAGTCCGACGACGGGGGGCGCCAGTGGCACCCGGCCGCCACCCAGCCCCCCGTGGCGGCCCGCAGCAGCGCCACGCTCCCCGAGCCGGCGCAGGGCCAGTCGTGGCTAGTGCGCACCGGGGTGGACACCGCCTATGTGGTCGGCCCACCGGCAGCACCGACGGCGAGCGGTGTGCCGGACGACGCACCGCTGGCCTGGACCGGCAACGGCGGCCGCACGTGGGCGCGCCGGCAGATCCCGTGCGCCGTACCGGCTCTGTCGGTGGCGCTGTCGGCGGCACCCGACGGCGCCCTGGTGGCGGCGTGCGCCAGCCAGCCGGCGGCCGGCTACCAGCCCAAGTCGGCGGCGGTGTCGACCGACGGCGGCCGGACGTGGGCGCAGCGAGGGCCCTGCCAGCCCGGCGGCTGCGCGCCCAGTCCCCTGACGGGCGGCTACCTCGGCACGATCGACGCTCTGTCCGCCACCGAGGCCTTCGTGATCGGCCCCCGGAGCCAGCTCGACCAGACGACCGACGGCGGGGCGACGTGGACGGGCCGGTCGGACCCCGGCGACACCGCCGGCGGCGGCGCCCAGGTGGTCTTCTTCGACGCCCGGCACGGGCTGGTGCTCGGCGACACCGAGGCGTCGGGCCGGGTCGCCATCTGGCACACGAGCGACGGCGGGGCCAGCTGGTCGACCTTCACCCGGAGCGGATCGGAAGCGGGTCGGCGTGCGGGTAGTCGGAGGCGGCGCCGCAGCGGAGGTGGCGCCTACCGGTCCACGAAGGCGACGCGCGCGTCGAGCGCCTCGGTGATGCGTTAGGAGCGTCTTAGCCGTGGGGTTCGCCGAGCCGCTCTCAATCCGGCTGATCTCGCTCTGGTTGATCCCCGTGGCGCTGACGAGCTCGGCCTGGGTCAGGCCACGCCGCTCGCGCAGCCCCGACGGCGGCCGGCGCCGACGGCGCGGCTCGGAATCAGCCTAGTGCCGTGGTCGCCGCCCGCAGCTCGTCGAGGGCGGTCCGCAAGCACGTCCCCAAGGCGGCGTCTCCGGTGCTGTCCGACCACTCGGCGTACCCCCGCTTGAAGGCCAGCACGCCGAGCTCGGCGGCGACCTGCGCCGTCGGACCGGGCACGCCGCGCTCGACGAGGGCCGTCGTCATGGCCGCCGCCAGGCCGACGCGCTTCAGGGCGTCACGTTCCTGCAGCTCGGTGCTGGCGGCGACGGCCGCCTTCAGCCGCGGGCCGAGCTCGCGGTTGAGCGGGCCCAGGGCGCTCGACGCCCGGTCGAGCCCGAACGCCACCGCCTGCAGCGGGGTGGCACCCTCGGGTGCCTCCGCGATGCCCTCGGCCAGCAGGCGGCTGAGTGTCTCCTGGCCGGCCACCAGGAGCTCGCGCTTGTCGGGGAAGTACCGGAAGAACGTGCTCTTGGTGGTGCCGGCCCGCGCCGCGATCTCCGCCACCGTCGTGTCGTCGTAGCCCTGCTCGGTGAACAGCTCGACGGCCGCCACCACGAGCCGCTCGCGCACCCCTGGCTCCCATCGCGGCACGACACCATCCTAGGTGATGGGACTATTATCCCATCACCTAGTAGAGTGATGGGACAACAGTCCCATCACTGCGAGGAGCACGCCATGCACGTCTTCATCACCGGGGGCAGCGGCCTCATCGGCTCCGCCGTCGTCGCCGAGCTCCTCCGCACCGGCCACACGGTGGCGGCACTGGCCCGCTCGGACGCCTCCGCCGACGCCCTCCGGGCGGCCGGCGCCGAGCCCGTCGCGGGCGGCCTCGGCGACCTCTCGGTCCTGCGTGCCGGCGCCGACGGCGCCGACGGCGTGATCCACCTGGCCTTCGCCAACGACTTCTCCAGCCCCGAGGCACTGGCGAACGCCGTCGCCGAGGAGGGCTCCGCCCTCACCGCCATGGGCGAGGCGCTCGTCGGCAGCGACCGGCCCCTGGTGGCCTGCTCGGGCACGCCGGCCGTGCCGGGTCGGGCCTCCACCGAGGCCGACCCCATCACGACCGACGGGCCCGTCGGCGGTCGCGGCCGGTCCGTCACGGCCGTCCTCGGCCTCGCCGCCGACGGCGTCCGGAGCTCGGCCGTCCGCCTGCCCCGCACCGTCCACAAGGACGGCACAGGCGGGTTCGCCGGCCTGTTGGCGGCGTTGGCGCGCCAGCGCGGGGTGTGCGGCTACCCCGGAGACGGCAGCCAGCGCTGGCCGGCCGTGCACGCCCTGGACGCCGCCGTGCTGTTCCGGCTCGCCCTGGAGTCGGCGCCGGCGGGGACGTCGTGGCACGCGGTGGCCGACGAAGGCGACCGCGTGGGCGACATCGCCGCCGTCATCGGGCGGCGGCTGGGGGTGCCGGTCGAGGCCGTGCCGCCGGACGCCTTCGGCGCGCTCGGCCCGGTCTTCGCCGCCGACCAGCCGTCCTCGAGCGCGCACACGCAGCAGGCCCTCGGCTGGACGCCGACGCACCCGAGCCTGCTCCAGGACCTGGAGCGCATCGGTCACTAGGCACCGGCCACCGGCATCGCCGGCCACCTCAGGCGGGCGGCCCTGCCACCGGGAACACGAGGGCCCCGGGGGTGCAACCCCGGGGCCCTCCTCCAATGTCCCCGTGACCGACTCCGGGCCATCCCTGACCGACATCGTGACATTGCTGACCGGATCAGCGGGACATTCCTTGACCGCCTACATCAGCTGCAGCCGCTGGTCGTCCCGCACGACGAGCACACGTAGCACGACCCGGCCCGCTGCATGACCATGCCGCACTGGTAGCAGAGCGGCGCGTCGCGCTGCTCTGCCCTTGACGCCGGCCCGGCGCCGGCCGAGGCGCCGTTCGCCGCGGTGGCGGCACCACCGGCACCAGCCGCGCCAGCGCCTCCGGCTGCTGCTCCCCCGCCGGC
>JAJZMD010000031.1 GCA_021803085.1 Actinomycetes bacterium | reverse complement strand
CTCGCGCTGGGAGCATGAGGTCCTCACCTCCACACGACCCGCATCTCGACCGGACCTGGCTCGAATCCGGGGGCGTCACCCACGTCTCGTCGCGTAGAGAGCCGGGTATGATGGTTGGTATGACGTCCAAGGCCAAGATCGCCGTCAGCCTGCCCCCGCCCCTCGTTGATGCTGCCCGGGCTGCCGTGGCGGGGGGCCGGGCTCCCAACGTCTCTGCCTATGTCGCCCATGCGCTCGAAGAGCAGATCAAGCTCGACGACCTCGACTCGCTCCTCGAGGAGCTCCTCGCAGAGAGCGGAGGTCCCCTGACCGACTCCGAGCGCGATCGGATCGACCGCGAGGCGGGATGGCGGTAGGGATCACCCTCGACGCCGGAGCGCTCATCGCCTTCGAGCACGGCCAGCGCCGGGCGGTCGCGCTCGTTGCTCGCGCCCGCGAACGCGGCGAGCGGCTGTGCGTTCCCGCCGGCGTCGTCGGCCAGGTGTGGCGAGATGGGCGGCGCCAAGCCAACCTTTCCCGGCTCCTCGGATCGGACTCCTGTGACATCGTCGTCTTGGATGACCATGGAGCTCGTGCTGCAGGGCAGCTCCTGGGCGTCGCAGATGGCAACGACGTGATCGACGCCACGGTGGTCCTCTGCGCCCGATCCCGCGGACATCGGATCGCGACGAGCGACCCTGGCGACATGCACAGTCTCGACCCACGCGCCGAGCTGGTGATCATGTGACGGAAGCTGACGGAACCTCCACCGCCAAGATCGCGGGACGATCGAACTGTCGCGCCGCGAGCCGGCGGTATGGGTGCTGCGGTGCTGTCTTGGGCGTCGGCGGTATGTGGCGGGTTCGCAGGTTGTCGGGACGGAAGTGATATCATATGATATCTCCCGAGCGAGGAGGACGCTGTGGCCGACATCTTGATCCGTGACGTTCCAGACGATGTTCTCGCCGCAATCGACGCGAGGGCTCGGCGGGTCGGTCTCTCGCGGACGGAGTACATCCGGCGCACCCTGGCGCGTGAACGTGACGACAGGGCTCCCGACGTCGGAGTTGAGGACCTCGTGGCGTTCGCTGATGCCTTCGCCGACCTTGCCGAGCCTGAGGTGATGCGCCAGGCCTGGTCGTGACCGGCTGGCTCATCGACAAGTCCGCTCTGGTCCGGCTTGCCCGAAGCCAAGATGCCGAAGAGTGGGCGACCCGGATCGAGCGTGGACTGGTCCGGATCTGCACGGTCACTCGGCTCGAAGTTGGCTTCTCTGCACGCTCCGCGAGTGATCTGCGGCTCGCCTACGATCGACCGCCACTGGTGCGAATGCCTGTCGAGTACGTCACCCCAGCGATCGAGGACCGGGCCGTCGAGGTCCAAGTGGCACTCGCTGAGCGCGGTCAGCATCGCGCGGCGTCAATCCCGGACCTGCTGATCGCCGCCACTGCCGAGTTGGCTCAGCTGACCGTTCTGCATCACGACCAGGACTTCGACCTGATCGCCGACATCACGAGTCAACCCGTCGAACGGCTCGCTTCAACCTGACGAGAGGAATGCTCCCTGCCGGCGACAGGCAGCAGTCTCGATCCGACAACGCGCCGCAGATTGGGGGCGCGTCGTCGGGGGCATCTCTGGCCGGCACGCGGATGGCAGGATCTCTGCGATGCAGCCAGGATCCGACGGACCTCGGGTTTTCCATGCACTGATGGGCGACGCTCTCGAGATGAGGCCGTCGGCGTACGGCGGTGTTGGGCGAGTCTTCACCGGAGAGGGGTTGGAGCTCGTATGGGTGCGAAAGGAGGCAGAGGAGATCGACCCAGGCTGGTTCTCAAACAGTGCGGTCGATCTTCTGGTTGTCCTCCAGGGCGGACTGAGATGCGAATTCGAAGACGCCGCGTTCTCGGCGATGGACCTCGTCCCAGGGGACATCCTCGTCCTTCCAGCAAATACGAGGTGTAGAGCGTACCGGTGGCCGCGAGACCAACCCGAAGCGACGATCTTCGTGGCTGCGTACCCTGCGCCAGCTTCTCCTTGAATGTGTAGCGGAGGCTGTGCGCGACCCGGCGGTCGGGTGCACGCATTCGACCGCTTGGGAATCGGGATGCGGGGGCACCTTGTAGATCCAGGCATGTCACAATGCAGCCGAGCAGACGACGAGCACAAGAGTGTCCTATCGGGGACAGACCAGCCTTCCAGCAGATCTTCGGGGACCCCGACCTCGCCGACCAATAGTTTCGGCGAGATCGCCGGATGGCCGCTGTCGCCGTCCTCGACGACCGGCTGTTGATCGAGGAGCTTCTCGTCGGCCTGCCTCACGGGCGTGAAGAGCTCCACACCACGACGCACTGGCACTACCGCGCCTGTCGCGCCGCGGTGCTCGGTGCAGGCGGCCACCTGTCAGGCCCGTTCGCACGCGTGGACGCGGATCGATGGGCAGCCGCCATCATCAGCCTGCTGGAGCTTCGCGACGACATCTCACTTCCCGATCCCCGCTCGACGGTCCCGGAAATGGCCCGGCTCGCCAGCGGCAGGCCGTTGGCGAGTGCCGCGACACCCTCTCCGTCGGAAGGCTCCGCGGTCTTGCCCGTGTTCGTGAGCTGGAGCTCTGCCGCGCCGATGGGGCCCGTGCCCAGCAGCTCGAGCGGTTCCACCGGAAACCCCCGGGGCAGGGCGACCGTCTCCGTGCGCTCGGCGAAGCGCGTCACCACGGCCCGGGAGCCTTCGATCGAGCGGAGCACCCGGATGCGGAAGCGATCGCGCCCGACGGTCTCGATGATCGTGCTCCCACCGGTGATGGTGCGCCGGTCCCATGACAAGGAGGCGAGCTGGATCGCCGAACGGGCCGACCGAGGTCCGCGTCCGAGAGCGGCCCCGCTCGGCGCCGCAGAGCGAGCCAGAGGAGCGACGCTCGCCTCGGCGCCATAGCTCGACAGCACGATCGCCGCACCACCGACAAGGGCCAGCGCGCCTGGCGCCCAGCGGCGTCGGTCCCGTGACGGGCATGGCTCCGTCGATGCGGCGGGGACTGCATCGGTCACGCAAGTGCGCGCGGGGCCGTGCCGAACGAGCACTCGCCCGTTCTCGGCACCGATGCCAGCGGAAAGCCGCCACCGGACGGCGAGAGCATAGTGGTGCGCACCTCCGTGGCAATACGGCGAGCGCGCTGCAGGAGGTCTGCGTGAACCGCCCGGAGCGCGGGCGGCGGCCGGTAGCCTCGGCGCGCATGTCCTCTGAGCCGAGGTCCACGAGCGCGGACGGCGTGATCACGCTCGACCCGAGACGCTGGTGGGTCCTTGCGCTGTGCGGCCTTGGCCAGCTGATGGTTGTCTTGGACCTGACCGTCGTCAACATCGCGCTGCCCAAGGCGCAGATCGCCCTTCATTTCACCAACGACGACAGGCAGTGGATCATCACCAGCTACGGGCTCGCGTTCGGGGGCTTGCTGCTGCTCGGCGGGCGCCTGTCCGACCGCATCGGCCGCAAGCGGACGTTCATGATCGGGATGACCGGGTTCGCCCTGGCCTCTGCGCTCGGCGGCGCGGCGCAGAGCTTCGGCATGCTCGCCGGAGCGAGAGCTGTGCAGGGCGTGTTCGCAGCGTTGCTGTCTCCCGCCACGCTGTCGTTGCTCACCACGACGTTCCCCCGGCCTCCCGAGCGCGGGAAGGCGTTCGGCATCTTCTCGGCCGTCGCCGGCTCGGGGAGCGCAGTAGGTCTCCTGCTCGGCGGCGTGCTCACCACCTACATGAGCTGGCGCTGGTGCCTCTACGTGAACGACGTCCTCGCTGTCGCCGGGCTGATCGGCGCGGCACTGCTCCTCGCAAGAGCCGAGAGCGATCCTCGGGTCCACGTCGACGATCCCGGGATCGTCCTCGCAGTCGCCGGATTGGTCAGCCTGGTGTTCGGCTTCTCCGAGGCTGCCCTCGACGGCTGGGGCGCCGCCGCCTGCGTGGCGCCACTGGTCGCGGCGGCGGTCCTGCTCGCCGCGTTCGTCGTGGTCGAGCGACGGGCTGCGCATCCTGTCCTGCCGTTCGGCGTCGTCCTCGATCGCAGCCGCGGCGCGTCCTACCTGATGATCCTGTTGCTGGCCATCGGGATGTTCGGCGTGTTCCTGTTTCTCGTGTACTACCTGGAGGTGATCGCGCGGTACAGCGCCGTGCGCGCCGGTGTGGCCTTCATCCCTCTCACCGTGTGCGTCGTCGTGGGCTCCGTGCTCACGAACACCCGCCTGCTGCCACGGTTCGGTCCGAAGCCGTTGGTGGCCGCTGCGTCGCTCGTCGGGGTCGCGGGCATGGTCTACTTCGCTCAGCTCACGCTCGTGACCTCGTACTGGAGCGGGATCCTGCCGGCCGAGCTCATGTTCGGCGTGCCGCTGGGCGCGTTGTTCGGCATCTGCTTCAACCTGGCCACCGCAGGGACGGGGCCGGACACGGCAGGCGTCGCGTCGGCGTTGGTGACCACGGGCCAGCAGGTGGGCGGGTCGATCGGGACCTCCCTGCTCAACACGATCGCCATCAGCTCGGCTTCGGCCTACCTGGTGTCGCACGCCGGCACCAGGTACCTCGCCCAGCACGCCGCCACGATCGGCGCGACGCACGTCTGGCGCGTTGCCCAGGTCCATTCCTACGACGTGGCGTTCTACGTCGCTGCAGGGATCATCTTCGTGGCCGGTCTCGGCGCGGCCATCATCTACCCGGCGGGGAAGCGGTCTGCGACCGTCGCCGACCAGACCGTCGCGCGTGCCGCGTCCGTGTGAAGAAGCGTCAGATCTTGGCTCCGGCGACCTTTGCAGGGCGTCTGGTCGTCGGGCGAACCGGTCACGTCTCCTCGTAAAGGTGGACGCAGTCGTGCCCGCGCTGCCCGTCGGGGGCGACGGCCGGCCGGTGGAGCACCGCGTGGGTGGGCCGCGCCCGCACCGTGATCTCCGCCGCCCCGTCGAACGCCGACGTCGCAGTCACCTGGGCGTCGACGATCAGGCTGTAGTCGCTGTAGCTGTCGCCACCGCGCTCGCCGCTGTCGCTGCCGCGCTCGCCGCTGTCGCCGGGCGGCGGAGCGCCGAGGCCGGCGGCGGGAGGGGAGAGCAGCACGACGTCGCCGCGTGAGGCGGCGTTCCGGGCCGACGTCGAGCCCGCAAGGACGGCCAGCTCCTCGCCGACCCACTTCACCGTCGACGCGACGCAGTGCGCCCTGCCGTCATCGCCGACCGTGAGGAGGTACGCCGCGTTGGAGCGGCGCGCGAGCGCTGCCGCGAGCTCGTCCAGCGGAACCGGGATGGACACCGACCAAGCGTACGCCTCCCTCCGGCCGGGGCGCCCGGGGGACCGCGGGCTCAGGTGGCGGGGCCGGCCCGGTCGGGTCTGGCATCCGACGCCGGGAGCGACTTCGCTTCTTGCTCGTCGAGCCGTGCCTCGGTGCCGCCCATCGCCTCGAGCACGTCGAGGCTCAGCTCGTCGAGCGTGGCGATCACCAGGTCGGCCTTGGCGAGCGCATCCTCTGGCGGCGGAAAGTGGGAGTTCGGCACCACCACCACGTGCAACCGGGCGGCGGCGGCCGCGCGGATGCCGTTCGCCGAGTCCTCCACGGCTGCGCAGTCTCGGGCAGGCACACCGAGCCTGCGAGTTGCTGCGAGGTAGACGTCAGGGGACGGCTTGCCGTGCGCCACCTCCTCCGAGGACACGATCGCATCGAAGCAGGCGCGCAGCCCCGAGCGGTCGAGCACCTCTTCGATGACGACGCGGTTCGACGACGATGCGACCGCCAGGGGCCAGTGCGCAGCCAGGCGGCGGACCGCGTCGACCGCGCCGGGAAGGAGCGGCAGGTCTCGCCTGTAGCGAGCGAGCAAGTCGGCGACGATGAGGTCGACGATCCTCTCCTCGGTGAGCGGCACGCGGAGCCGCTCGCGCATGTACCGCGGCCATTCGGTGGAGCTCATCCCTAGCCGGAAGTTCCCCCCTGTAGACCTGTCCAAAGACTCCACTGTGCATCGCAGCCAGGACTTTTGCGCTGAGGCGGCAGGCTTGACGTAGACATGTAACAGAGGGAGAATATACTGGATAGCTGGCTCTATATGCTATGATGTCGGCATGTACGTGGCGACGGTGCCGAACCGGGGGTCACCACCGGCGGTGCTGCTGCGGGAGAGCTACCGCGAGGGCGGCAAGGTGAAGAACCGCACGCTCGCCAACCTGAGCCACTGGCCGGAGCCCAAGGTGGAGGCGCTACGCCTCGTGCTCAAGGGCACCACGCCCGCCGCCGATCTCTCCTCGTCGTTCGAGATCGCTCGAAGCCTCCCTCACGGTCACGTCGCGGCGGTGCTCGGGACGTTGCGCGCGCTCGGGCTCGAGGATCTCATCTGCACACAGCCGTCGCGCCGGCGTGATCTCGTAACCGCGATGGTCGTGGCGCAGGTGATCGACCCGGCCTCCAAGCTCGGCACCTCACGAGGTCTTCGCAAAGAGACCGCGTCGAGCTCGCTCGGCGAGGTGCTCGAGGTCTCGTCGTGCGACGAAGACGACCTCTACGACGCGATGGACTGGATCGGAGAGCGCCAGGCTCGCGTCGAAGACGCCCTCGCTTCCCGGCACCTCGAAGGCGGCACGCTCGTCCTCTACGACGTCTCTTCTGCAGCCTTCGAGGGACGTACGTGTCCCCTCGGTGCGCTCGGCCACCCCAAAGACGGCGTGCGCGGCCGTCTCCAGATCGTCTACGGGTTGCTCACGAGCGCAGAGGGTGTGCCCGTCGCCATCGAGGTGTTCAAGGGCAACACGGGCGATCCGACGACGGTTGGGTCCCAGGTGAAGAAGATCAAGGAACGCTTTTCGATCAGCCATGTCTGCGTGGTGGGCGACCGTGGCATGCTCACCAAGGCGCGACTTCGAGACGATGTCGTCCCGGCCGAGCTCGACTACCTGACCGCACTTCGCGCGCCCGAGATCAAGTCCCTGGTGGAAGCGGGTGCGATCCAGCTCGGCCTCTTCGACGAGCAAGACCTGTTCGAGATCGCCCACCCCGACTACGAGGGCGAACGGCTCGTCGCGGCGAAGAACCCGCTCTTGGCCGAAGAACGCGCGAGGAAGCGTGAGGCACTGCTCGCTGCAACCGAGCGCGAGCTCGAAAAGATCGCCGACGCAGTCAGTCGCGATCGCAGACCGCTTCGCGGACAGGATGCGATCGCACTTCGTGTCGGCAAGGTTGTGAACCGCTACAAGATGGCCAAGCACTTCTCGATCGAGATCGCTGACGCGTCGTTTCGGTTTTCGCGCAAGGAGGACCAGATCGCCGCGGAGGCCGCGCTCGACGGGATCTACGTACTGCGCACGAGCGTCTCGGACGACACGCTCTCTGTGACCCAGGTCGTGTCGTCCTACAAGGCTCTGGCCGGCGTCGAGCGAGCCTTTCGGGCCTTCAACACCGACTTGGACATCCGACCGATCCGCCACCGCACCGAAGAGCGCGTACGGGCACACGTCTTCTTGCGCATGCTCTCTTACTACGTCACCTTCCACATGGAGCGCGCGCTCGCTCCGATGCTCTTCAAAGACGACGACAAGGAGAGTGCCGAGCAGGCGCGGACGAGCCCGGTCGCTCCGGCACAGCGGTCGTCGTCTGCACGCAGAAAGATGACGACGAAGCGGACCGTCGAGGGCATGCCGGTCCACAGCTTCAAGAGCCTGCTCGCCGACCTCGCCACCGTGGCCGCCAACCGAATCCGGCCAGCAGACCCCGGCATGCCCAGCTTCGCCATGATCACCACCCCGACGCCGGTGCAGCGCCGGGCCTTCGAGCTTCTCGGAGTCTCACACCGCATCGGTTACGCGTAGTCAGTGCCGCCGACGTTCTCCCTGGTCACCGGGATTCGCGCTGGGTCGCAGGGGGAACTTCGGCCTAGCATCGCTTCCGTCGCGCCGTCTTGCCACGCTCCGCCCTCGCTCTGCACGAGCGAGCGCCGCGCCGCGTCCCAGAGCTGCTCGGAGTCGAGGAGGACGCCGTCGAGGTCGAACACCACCGCTCGGAGCACGACGCGAGTATCGCGGGCTCGCAAGACCCCAAGGGGCGTACCTCGTCGCGCTCCGCCGAGCCACCCGCGAAGAGGGAGCAGCGCCCGGGTCCCCCTGGGCATCTCTCAGGCCGTCAGCGCAGCGAGCGCGCTGCCTCGACGACGGCGTCGGCGCCGAGGAAGACCTCTTCGTAGGAAAGGGCGAGAGGGGAGAGACCGAAGCGGCAGAGGGCCGGAGGCCGGAGGTCGCCCACCACCCCGCGACGAGCCGCGGACTGCAGGAGCTCCGATGCCCGGGGATGGCGCAACGACACCTGCGCCCCCCGTTCGTGCGCCGAGGCCGGCGACGCGAGCTCGAGGCCCGGCACGTCCGCAGCGCCGAGGATGTCCACGAAGAGCGACCCGAGCGCCATCGACTTCGTCCGGACGTCTTCGATCGCGACACCTGTGAAGACGTCGAGGGCGGACTCGAGCGCACTCAGCCCCAGGACCGGCGGCGTCGACGTGAGGAACTTGCGGATGCCGGGTGCAGCCTCCCACTCGAGGTCGAACCGGAACGGGTCTTGGTGGCCGAGCCATCCGGGGATCGGGTTCTCCAGGGTCTCCTGGAGATCGTGCCGCACGTACAGGAAGCTCGGTGCGCCGGGTCCTGCGCTCACGTACTTGTACGTGCACCCCACGGCGAGATCGACACGGTTCGTCTGGCACTCCACGGGGACCACGCCGACCGAGTGGCAAAGGTCCCAGAGGACGAGGGCACCCGCGGCGTGCGCGGCGCTCGTGAGTCCCGGTAGGTCGAGGAGCGCACCGGTGCGGAAGTCGACCTGGGAGAGGCAGCACACCGCGACGTCCTCGTCGAGCGCCGACGGGAGGTCGGATCGGTCGACGACCCGCAGACCGGCACCGACACGGTTGACGGCGTGCGCCGCTGCGTAGAGGTCGCTCGGGAAGTTGTCGGTGCTCGATACGACGATGCGCCGCTCGGGGCGGGAAGCGAGCGCAGCGCCCAGGAGCTTGGCCAGTGCGACGGACGTCGTGTCGGCCACGAGCACCTCGCCTGGCATCGCCCCGATCATCGGCGCGATGCGGTCGCCCAGGCGTTCGGGCGCGTCGAGCCACCCGCGGGCCGTCCAGCCGGCGGAGAGCGACGTGCCCCACTCGCTCTCGATCGTCTCACGCACCCGAGCCGTCACCTCCGCCGGAGGGGGACCCAGGGAATTGCTGTTCAGGTAGATCGTGCCGTGCGGCATCGTGAACCTGGTCCGTAGCTCGCGGAGCGGGTCCTCTGCGTCGAGGGCCCTGGCGCGGTCGAGTGCCCCTGCGCGGTCGAGAGCCCCGCTCACGAAGTCTCCCGCACGGCGGGGATGCACACGCATCCCGCGTCGGACTCCCGGTCGACGGCGGAAGGCTCGCCGGCTCCCTTCGTGGCGGTGCGGGCCGGATCGCTCACCCCGCGATCGTCGCACACGGCAGTAGCGTGTCGGTCCGTGAACGCGGAGCCGACCCGTTGGAGCGGCGGCGCCACACGCGGGCGCGGGGCTCCCCGTCCGCACGGCGCTCGACGTGCCGCCTGGAGCGCGCTCGCAGTGCAGGCCATACGGCGGACGATGCGGGCCATGCTCGCCCCCGACGTCTGGGACGCGACGCAGGCGGAGGCTGCCGCGCCGTTGGAGCTCGCGCAGACCGCAGACTTCGCAGAAGGCGTGAGAGCGATCGCCGAGCGGCGCGCACCTGCATGGGTGGGACGCTGACCGTCCCGGCGTCGCGGTTCGCAGCGCGTGCCTGCGTGGCACACGCCTCCGCGGCGCGTCCCGTCGGACCGGAGGGCACGCGCTGCGAGGGCACGCGCTCCGAGGGCGCGAGCCGGGAGGAGGAGGTTCCGTGGCGTTGAGCAAGGTCGTCGAAAGCCCGTCTGCGGCGGTCGCGGACATCTTCGACGGGGCGTCGCTGGCCGTGGGCGGGTTCGGGCTTTGCGGCGTC
>JAJZMD010000207.1 GCA_021803085.1 Actinomycetes bacterium | reverse complement strand
CCGCAAGCACGACGAAGCAGGCGAGCTCGGGGCTCCACTCCTGGGCGAACCTGAAGAGTCGCACGACCTCGTCGGGCGTCGGCGGCGTGAGCTCGTGCAGGGGCACTCGTGGAGGAGAGGCGTCGACCGCAGGGTTGTGGGAGAGCCATCCCCAGCGCACGCCTTGGGCGAGGGACTGGCGGATGATCCCGTGCACCCGACGGACGCTGGCCGGCTTGTACGGTCCACGCTTTCCACCCACGGCAACGAGATGGCGGTAGAAGCGGTCGAGATCTGCGGGAGCGAGCTTCGCGACCGGCATGGCGCCGAGAGCGGGGATGATCGGGTCGTCCATGTAGCCCTCGACGACCGCCGCCGTCTTCGGCGACCAGCTCGTCGAGGCATGCGCGAGCCACTCTTTCAGCAGAAGCTCGAAGGTGCTGTCCTTGGCAGCTTTCGGCACCAGGCGCTCGGCTTCGACGATGAGCGCGGCGAGGGCCTTGGACGCCTCGCGCTTGTTGCCGTGGAACGTCCGCTCGACGTAGCGCTTTCGCCCGGTGATCATGTCCCGGCCGGCGAACGCCCGAAGCTGCCACGAGTCCTTGCCGCGCTGTCGAAGCGACCCTGCCTTCGCGTCCTCCGCCGTCCGACCCGTCTCCGCCGTCGGTCCGAATCTACCAGAGTGGATGGACAACTGGATGGACAACTCGTCGACCGAGGGGCTTGCGAAGCGTGAAAATGGCCTTCTACCAGGTGTTTTTCTGGCAGCCCCAACGGGGTTCGAACCCGTGTCTCCACCTTGAGAGGGTGGTGTCCTAGGCCTCTAGACGATGGGGCCGAGCACAGGAGCGTCGAGACGCGCCTGCACAGCTCGGGGGGGAGGACTCGAACCCCCAATAACAGGGCCAGAACCTGTCGTGTTGCCGATTACACCACCCCCGAATGGGCGGGGGCCAGGTTAGCCGAGGCGGCGTCGAGGGTGCGTCGGACCCCCACCGACATGCTCGGCGCGCACCGACATGCTCGGCGTGTCGGCCGGCCCTTCGGCCGGCACGGGCGGGCCGGCACTTTCGGCTGGCACCTTCGGCCGGCACCCTCCGCCGCCGCCTTACGTCGAGACGGCCAAGCCGCCGATGTAGTGGAGCGGCTTGAAGCCGATGATGCGCCCGAGCGCGACGGCAGCTGCTGTGCGGAGGAAGTAGGGGATGACGGCCGTCCCCTTGATGGGCGAGGTCTGCGTCGGCGTCGGGTTCGGCGTGAGCCCGAGCGCGGTGGCGATCGCCATCGACCGGTCCTCGTGGAACGGGTCCGTGACGATGAGCACGTCGGTGTCCCCGAGTGGCTCCAGCTTGGCCGCGGCGAGCGCCAGGTTTGTCCAGCTGTCACTCCCGCCGACTTCGAGAATGCGTGTCGCGGGCACGCCGTTCTCGTGGAGGTAGGTCTTGCACGCCCGGGCCTCGGTGAAGTGGTCGCCGGGTTGCTCGTACCCGGTGCAGACGACGAGCGGCGCCTCCTTTCGCCGGTAGAGCAGCAACGCCTGATCGAGCCGCGCCCGCAAGTCCGGCAAGGGCCTCCCGTCGTGCTGCGCCGACCCCATGACGACGATGGCCTGCGCGTGGACGGGATCGTACTGGCGGGACGTCAGCCACACCTGGACGAGCGTGACGACGTAGTAGACGATCAGTGCGGCAAGGAAGAGCAGCACCAGCTTGAGGGCCAGTCGAACAGGGGCGGTGATCCAGCGCAGGAGGAACACGGGATCACCCCGCGCGGGCGCGCTCGAGCGCGCCGCGCAGCCGGCGAAGCACCTCCTCGCGCCCCAGCACCTCGAGCGACTCGAAGAGCGGCGGGCCCACCGTACGGCCGGTGACCGCGACCCGGATCGGCGCCTGGGCCCTGGCGAGCTTCCTTCCCGCCTGCTCGCCCACTGCGATCGTCGCGTCGCGCAGGGCGGCCGCTGTCCACTCCGCCTGCCCGTACGCGTGGACCGCCGCGTCGAGCAGCCCGACAGCGCCCGGGTCGCCGCCGATCGCCTTCTCCCACGAGGCCTCGTCCACGACGGGGTCCTCGAGGAACACGAAGTCCACGAGGCCGGGCGCCTCCCCGAGCGTCGCGACCCGCTCCTGGACGAGCGGCGCGAGACGGCGGAAGACCGCGGGGTCGAAGCGCTCCGGCGGCCACGGCGGTTCGCCGGCAGACTCGGGCACCCACCTGCCGGCGGCCCGCTCGGCAGCGGGGTCCACCCAGGGCCGCACGCGCTCGACGAACTCGTCCACGCTCAGGTCCCTTATGTACTCGCCATTCATGTGGGCAAGCTTCTTCACGTCGAAGAACGCGGGCGAGTGGTTCACGTCCTCCAGCGCGAAGTGGTCGACGAGCACCTGGAGGGGCACCTTCTCCTCACCGCCAGGGGGGCTCCATCCGAGCAGTGCGAGGTAGTTCCTGAGCGCCTCGGGGAGATAGCCCTCGTCGCGGTACGACTCGACCGCGACCGGGTCCCGGCGCTTCGACAGCTTCTTGCGCTGCTCGTTGACGAGGGTCGGCAGGTGGGCCCAGACCGGCAGCCGTGCCTCATCTCCCCGCCCGGCCTCACCACCGTCACGCGAGCCCTCTCCCCGCCCGGCCTCACCGGCAGCCGCACCCACTGACGAACCCACCGCCGAACCCACTGACGAACCCACCGACGAACCCACGGCCCCGCCCGCCGAACGGGCCGCCACGAGCGCGTGCCAGATGAGGATCGCCTTCGGCGCGCTCGGCAGCAACTCCTCGCCGCGGATGACGTGGGTGACCCCCATGTCGAGGTCGTCCACGATGTTGGCGAGGACGAAGAGCGGCTCTCCGTTGGACCGGGCGACGACGAAGTCCTCCATCGTCTCGTTGCGGAACGTGACCGTGCCGCGGATCACGTCGTGGACCTCGGTCTCGCCCTCGTCCGGGGTGCGGAACCGAAGCGCGTGCCCCTCTCGCCGGAGGCCCCGGTCGCGGCAGAAGCCGTCGTAGCCGGGCGTGGCGTTCCCTGCGGTGCGGGCCACGACAGCCTCCCGCGTGCAGTCGCAGGCGTAGAGGTGGCCGCCCTCCCACAGCGTGTCGACCACCTCCTGGTAGCGCGCGGCCCGCTGAGACTGGCGGTAGGGGCCTTCGTCCGGCTCCATCCCGAGCCAGGCCATGGCGTCGACGATCCCGTCGACCCACTCCTCGCGGTTGCGCTCGGTGTCGGTGTCCTCGATGCGCAGGATGAAGACACCGCCGTTGCGGCGAGCGAACAGCCAGTTGTACAGCGCGGTGCGCCCGCTCCCGACGTGGAAGAACCCCGTCGGCGACGGCGCGAACCGGACCCGGGGAGCTGGCACGCCTCCGGCTCAGTCGTCCTCGAGCAGCGTGATCGCGCCGGTCGGGCAGCTCTTGACCGCCTCACGCAGCCGGTCGCGCAGAACCTCGGGCGGGTGCTCGTCGAGCACGTAGAGGTACCCGTCGTCCCGCACTTCGAAGACCTCGGGAACGATGCCCATGCACACGGCGTTGCTCGCGCACACGCCGAAGTCCACCACGACCTTCACCGGCAACCTCCCGTCCCTTGCGGCACGGCCGCCCGGATCGAAAGGAGCATACCGGGCACCTCGGCCTCGTTTGCAGCACAATCTCGTCAGGGCCCGGAGGGACCGGGCCCGCACGGGAGCACGCGAGGAGTGGCGATGAAAGGGTTCCGCAACTTCCTGATGCAGGGAAACGTCGTCGTGATGGCGGTCGGCCTGGTAGTCGCACTCGCCTTCAGCGGCCTCATCAAGGCGTTCACCACAGGGGTCATCAACCCGCTGGTGAACCGGGCCCAAGGCGACCACCCGATCGCCCTCGGGGTCCAGCTCGGCGCCGCGGGGAACACGAGCACCTTCGTGAACTTCGGCACCTTGATCGCGGCGGCCGTGTACTTCGTCATCTTCATGGTCGTCGTGTACCTCGCGATCGTCATCCCCTACAAGCGCACCGAGGCGCGCCGCGGGGCATCCGTGTTCGGCGCTCCGCCGTCCGTGAAGTCCTGCCCCTACTGCCTGTCCGCGAACCTCCCGTTGGCCGCGACGAGGTGCATGTACTGCACGAGCGAGCTCCCCGCTCAGTAAGGGCAGCTCAGTAAGGGCAGTTCAGTAAGGGCAGTACGGACCGGCGGCGCCGGCGGGGAGGCGGCGCCCACGAGATGAGGGCCGGCGACGGTCGTCAGGCCCAGGCTTGCTCGCAGGTCGTCATTCCCGCACCTCCTCGACCAGCGCGGTGAGGAACTCGCGGTCCGCGAGGATCGGCCGGTCTGCGAGAAAGAGCTTGCCGTAGCGCTCGAAGTACATGAACTGCTTGGCGAGGAGGAACGCGCCCCGTGTGAATTCCGACATCAGCCCTCCGGCCTCGTCGGCGAGGCGCCTCATCTCGCGGTTCGTCCGCAACCGGAGCAGCACCGACCGCAAGGGTCGCTCGTGGGCACTCGCCCCGCGGGCCTTCGCCGCCTGGACGAGCGGCGCCTCGAGCATTCCGGCCAGGCTCACCTCCCCGAAGGGGCGGGTGAGGGCCGGTTCGACGATCCCGCGGAGAAAGGCGGTCAGAGCCTCGTCGGACATCCCGAGCCCCACCTGGATTGCACGCCCGTAGACGCGCGTGAGGTGCGCCGTGATGTCGGGCCACGCTGCCTGGTCGCCGAGCGCGGCGTCGAGGAGGCGGAGGACGAAGCGGTGGGTCTCGCGGTCGAGCCGCCCGACGATCCCCCAGTCGATGATGCCGAGGCGACCGTCCTCGAGCAGGAGCATGTTGCCGGCGTGGAGGTCGCCGTGGAACGCGCCCCACCGGACCGTGGTGGTGAAGAACGCCCGCACGACCTGCTCGACGAGTGGCACAGGGTCCTGGCCCCTCGCCGCCGCGGTGGCGAGGTCGTCGATCGCCACGCCGTGCAGCAGCTCCATCGTGAGCACGTTCTGACCGGAGAACGCCGGGTACGGCTCGGGCACCACGATGCGGTCGAGATGGGACTCGGAGAGCAGGGCTCGGAAGTGCGCGAGCGCCCTCGCCTCGTTGCGAAGGTCGAGCTCCTCGCCGAGCTGCTGGCGGAGCCCGTCGAGCAATTGGAGCACCGAGCCCGCGATCTGCTCTCCCGTCTCCTTCGCGACCAGCTCGGCCAGCGGGACCATGACCCTGAGGTCGGCCGCGATCGCGAGCTCGATCCCCGGGCGCAGGACCTTCACCGCCACCTCGCGCCCGTCGTGGAGGTGCCCGCGGTAGACGATGGCGATGGAGGCTCTGCCGATCGGTCGGGGGTCGAGGTCCGCGAAGGCCTCCTCCAGGGCCATCCCGAGGTCGGCCTCGACACGCTCGCGCACGGCGTCGAACTCGACGGGTGGACCGGTGTCGAGCAAGGCGCGGAACTCCCCCGCGACGTCGTCGCCGAAGAGACCCGGGGAAGATGCCACCAGCTGGCCGAACTTGACGAACGTCCCGCCGAGGTCCTCGCACACCTGCCGGAGGGGCCGGGCCGCCGCCGACCCGGGAAGCAGCCCTCGGCCGTGGCGCAGGTGCACGAGCGCACGGACCGCGAGCGGCGCGAGGCGGCGCCATCCCGATCGCGCGATCTGGCCGGCACGGGCAAGGAGCTGGCGACGGGTGGGGCTCGGGAGCCGCCGACGGTGGACACGCGGCACCGCCTCGTGCAGCGTGCGCCCCGGCGGCAACCCCGGGGAGACCGCAGAGGCGGGCGAGCCCTGCAGCGTCGCGGAGTCTGGGCTTACGGTGCGCGCTGTGCCGGCACCGCGGACCCCGGCGTCCCTCATCCGCCCGCGGCCGAGCCCGCCGGGCCCGTCTCGAAGGGTGCCGAGTGCTCGGACGCACGCGATGCAGGCCCCGGAGCGCCGGCGTCGGAGGTCGGGCTGGTGGGGCCGGGGGTCTCGACGGGCGGCACGCTGCTGGAGCGAAGCCGCCCGAGCGCGAACCCCGCTGTCGGCTGGCCGCCAGGGAGCTGCCGCGGGAGGTAGGCGTCGAGCTCGCGGTCGAAGAGGTCGGCACGCCGCTCTTCCCGTCTGACCCATGCCAGCACGACGGGGATGAGGGCGAGCATCATCAGGACGTCCCCTCCGACCCACATGACCACTCCCCCGATGTGCAGGTCCGTGACCAGTGACGGTCCCCAGGTCCGCCGCTCGGCCGTGAACGCCGGGAAGATCTCGCCCTTCTCCAGGCTGAGCGTGAGCCCCACGAAGGTGTCGACCGGGACGGCGAGGAAGAGCAGCAGCGCGCGCATCGGCGGCTGCGTCCGGTACCGGTTCGGCTCGGCGCCGAAGATCTGGCGCCAGAAGAGGTAGCCGATCGCGAGGAACAGGAAGTGGTCGAGCTGGTCCACCGCTTCGGACTCGATCGCCCAGTTGAAGAGGACCGTGAGGTGCGTGATCGGCACGAGGAGCCCGTACAGGACGAAGGCGGTGGCGGGGTGCCCCGCCACCCGCGCGGGACCGCTCCGCAGCCAGGCGGTCACCCGGCGGTGCGCCGGGCCGGAGGTGGCGAGCCAGAGCAAGTCGACGGGCGACGAGGCGGCCAGAAGGATCGCAGCCACCATGATCAGGAGCAGGTGCTGGATCATGTGGTCCCAGAAGAGCGTCCTGTCGTACGCGCCGAGGAAGCTCACCACTGCGACGGCGCTCACCGCCGTGCTCCCGACGAAGGCGGCCGTGCGGCGCGCGGACCAGAGATGGCGGGGATGGAGCCGGTTCTGGCGAACGACGCCCCAGAGGTAGAGCGCGAGCCCGCACGCGAGCACCACGATCGGCACGGGGGCCAGGTCCGCCCGGAGGAACTGGCCCCCCGCGAGCGGCGGCAGGAGAGCGAGCGACGGGAAGAGGTGGTGCGTCATGGCAAGCGTGCCTGCGCTCAGCGCGCGCCGTGGAGCCTAGACCTTCCCGCGTCGCAGACCGGAGGAGCACCAGGCGCCCGTTCGGCGAAGGGCCGGCCCCCACCCTTCAGGACCGTCAGGATGTCACGCCCGCTCCTGCAGCGCTCCTGCCACCTTCTGGAGGAACGAGCGAATCGTCGACTCCGCCACACGATGGAAGATCGCCTGATCGAGCACCCTTCCCATCGCGTCGAACGGCGGTCGGTACGAGGCGGACAGCACGACTCGGCTGTGCTCGGGTCCGAGCGGCGCCACCTCCAGGTTGCCGTCGAGCAGCGGGAAGAGACCCGGCCACCTCGCGTCCTCCCACCGCAGGGGCACGACGACACCGGCTTCCCCGCACGTGGCTCGGCCCAGGCGGACACGGACGTCGCGCGCCACCAGGTGCCCGAGCGAGGACGGGCCGAGCCTCACGAGCTGGCTCTCGGTGTCGTCGCCGGCGGCGTTGGCCAGGTGCGCGAGCCAGCTTTGCCCCTCGGAAAGGCGTTCGCTGACGAGCTCCTCCGGCAGGGCCACGTCGACGAAGTCCCGGATGAAAACCGCCTGGGTTTCCTTCTCGACGTCGGAAGCAGGCGTGGCCATACCGAGAAATTACGGGCAGGGCCGGGCAACTTGTAGGGCCGAACGACCCCTGGCCCGGGCTGCGGACGGGGCCCGTACCCGGAGGGCCGAACGACCCCTGACCCGGACTGCCGACGGTCACCCCGCAGGAGCGCGCGCTCAGACGGCTTTCACCGAGGAGACGAGCTTCTGGAGGGTGTCCTTCGCGTCGCCGAACAGGAGCACCGTCTTGTCGTCGAAGAGCAGCGCGTTGTCGATCCCGGCGAAGCCGGGGCGCATGGAGCGCTTCAGGAACACGATGTGCTGAGCCCGGTCCGCGTGGACGATCGGCATCCCGTAGATCGGGCTGCCCGGCGAGTCGATCGCTGCAGGGTTGACGGTGTCGTTCGCGCCGACGACGAGCGCGACGTCCGTCGTCGGCAGCTCGGGGTTCGCCTCGTCCATCTCCTTCAGCTCGTCGTACGGGACGTTCGCCTCCGCGAGCAGCACGTTCATGTGGCCCGGCATGCGCCCGGCGACGGGGTGGATCGCGTAGAAGACCTCGACCCCCCGCGTCATCAGCTCGTCGGCCAGCTCCTTCACGACGTGCTGCGCCTGCGCGACCGCCAGCCCGTATCCCGGGACGATCGCGACCTTCCGAGCGTAGGCGAGGAGGACGGCGACGTCGTCGGGAGTCGACGTCTTCACGACCTTCCCGCCGAGCCCCTCTGCGGTCCCGGTCGCGGTGACCACCGCGCCGAACGCGCTGAACAGGATGTTCGGCAGGGACCGCCCCATCGCCTTGCTCATGAGACGCGTGAGGAGCATGCCGGACGCGCCGACGAGGGTGCCGGCGACGATGAGAAGCGGGTTCCCGAGGGTGAAGCCGGACGCCGCGACAGCGAGACCGGTGAACGCGTTGAGCAGCGAGATGAGGACGGGAACGTCTGCGCCGCCGATCGGAAGGGTGAACACCACGCCGAGGACGAGCGAGAGACCCAGGACGCCGAAGACGTAGGCGACGGAGCCCGTCACGACCGACGTCACGAACAAGGCGAGGATGCCCGCGCCCACCACGGCGTTGATCGGCTGCTGGGCCGGGTACACGATCGGTCGCGTCGGCATGAGCTCCTGGAGCTTGGCGAACGAGATCGCGCTGCCGGCGAACGACACGCAGCCGATGAGCACGCCGAGCACCGCTTCCACGATCACGTACGTCGCCGGGCTCACCCCGGTGCCGTGGACGTGCAGGAGCTCGATCACCGAGATGAGGGCTGCCGCGCCGCCGCCTACTCCGTTGAACATCGCGACCATCTGGGGCATCGCGGTCATCTTCACGAGGCGTGCCGCCGGCACAGCCACCACCGTGCCGAGCGCCATCGCCCCGAAGGCGAGCCCGAGGTTCCGAGCAGAATGGTTCACTGTCCCCGCCGAGAAGGTCATGCCGACGGCGATCAGCGCCGCTCCCGCGCCGAGGAGGTTGCCCCGGCGCGCGTGGCGAGGGAAGCTGAGCCCCTTCAGCGCGAGGACGAAGCCGATGATGGCGACGAGGTAGACGGCGGAGCGCCACGTCGACAGCGGGAACGAGAAACCGTGCAGGAGGGCGGTCACGGTCCTCTGCTCTCTGCTCCGGGCACCTCGGCTGCGGGAGCCGCCGCGGGCACCTCGGCCGGAGGAGCCGCCGCGGGCACCTCGGCCGGAGGAGCTGCCGCGGGAGGTGCTGGGGGTGCGGGCGACGAGGAACGCTCGGGTTTCGCGTGGAACATCTCGAGCATCCGGTCGGTCACGACGAAGCCGCCGACGATGTTCAAGGTGGCGAGGAACACCGTGACGAAGCCGAGCACCAGCTGGGCTGGGCCGGTTGCCTCGCCCATGATGAACAGCGCGCCGACCAGCACGATGCCGTGGATCGCGTTGGACCCTGACATGAGGGGCGTGTGCAGGATGCTCGGCACCTTCGAGATGACTTCGTAGCCGACGAATGCGGCGAGCACGAAGATCGTGAGGTACCAGACGATCCCGGTCACGACGTGCTCCCGAGCAGCTCGGCGGTGGACGCGCTCGCCGGCTCGCCCTCTCGCAGGACGCACATCCCGGCCACGATCTCGTCGTCCCAGTCCGGCGCCACCACGCCGTCGGTGGAGAGCAGTGCGAGGACGTTCTGAACGTTGCGCGCGTAGAGCGCGCTCGCATGGGTCGGCATCCCCGACGGGGGGTTGGCCATGCCCACGACGGTGGTGCCGTTCACCACGACGTCCTTGCCGCGTTCGGTGACCTCGCAATTGCCGCCGGAGTCCGCTGCCATGTCCACGACCACCGCTCCCGTCCCCATCGCCTCCACCATGGCCCGCGTCACGAGCACGGGCGCACGCCGGCCGGGGACTGCCGCGGTCGTGACGACGGCATCGGCCTTCGCGACTTCGTCTGCGAGGGCCCGTTGCTGTGCGGCGACCTCCTCGGGCGTGAGCTCGCGGGCGTAGCCACCATCACCCTCCGCGCTCACACCCAGGTCGACGAAGGTCGCTCCGAGGCTCTCGGCCTCCTCCTTCGCCGCCGCGCGCACGTCGTAGGCGCGCACGACGGCGCCGAGGCGCCGGCAGGTGGCGATCGCCTGGAGGCCCGCCACCCCCGCACCCATGACGAGCACCTTCGCCGGGGGGACGGTCCCGGCCGCCGTCATGAGCATCGGGAAGAACCTCCCGAGGTGGGTCGCCGCCGCGAGCGCGGCGCGATAGCCCGAGACCGTCGCCTGCGACGACAGGGCGTCCATCGACTGCGCCCTGCTGATGCGGGGCAGGAGGTCGAAGCTGAAGACGCTGCAGCGCTTGGCCGAGAGCACCCGCAAGGCGTCGACCGCGGCAGCCGGCTGCAGGAAGCTGAGCACCGCCGAGCCCTCGGGCACGAAAGAGGCGTCTTGCACGCCGAGCGGCTGCACCCGCACGACGGCTGCCGCGCCTGTAAGGCACGACGCGGCATCCGGGGACACCTCCGCCCCCGCCGCCGCGTAGTCGGCATCGGTGAAGGCCGCCTGGACTCCGGCGCCCGACTGGACCGAGACGGACCATCCCGCCGAGACCAGGCGTTTCGCGACGTCGGGGACCACGGCCACCCTTCGCTCGCCCGCGACGGTCTCCGCAGCGATCGCCAGTTTCACGTGCGCTTTCTTATCAGCCGCGCTGGACCCACCGAAGTGTCTTTGGTCCCGACCTGCGCGCGTCGCTCGTTCTAGCTTCTCGAGCTCCTCGGTGCACCTGGCTGTTCCTCAGCGCCAATCATCAGCGTCAATCGCCCGATCGCCGCAAGAGGTTCGACACGCGCTGGTGGGTCACGCCGAAGAGCTTTGCGATGCCCGGGATGCTCACACCCTCGCGGCGCAGGGCGTCGACGAGCTCCTTTCGCAGCCTGCCGCTGGCTCTGGCGAGGCCGGCGAGCATGCGGCTCACCACCTGCATCGTCCCCGGCTCGTCCTCTTCGTCCAGGATGTCGCGCCACGCGCGTCCCTCGGACCGTTGGCGGTGGATCTCCCGGAGCCGCCGTTCGAGCAGCCGCTGGTCGTTGCTCATCTCGGCCAGCGCGTCGGACAACGCGAGCAGCGCACCGAGCGTCGCATCGCCGTATCGTGTCCCGCGATCGCCACCGGCCCCGCTTCGATGGCCATTGGCGCCGGGACCGTCGCGGCTCCCGGATCCGATCCTCGGTTTCGCTGCGCCACGCGACGGGTGCCCGTGCGCTTCTTCGCGGTCGACAGGTACCCGCTGCCCGCTGTCCATGAGGTGCTGCACCATGGTCGTCTGCCTCCCGCAGTTTCCGTCTCGAGGCTGTGCCCGCCCCGAGGGGCCGTGCCCGAGGGGCCGTGCCCGAGGGGCCGTGCCCGAGGGGCCGTGCCCCGAGTTGGTCGTGCCCGCCCCGAGGGGTCGTGCCCGCCCCCAGTGCGGTCCCAGACGATGCATACCCGAAGGTCGCGGGCCCGAAACCGGGGGTGCCGCCCCCGCGCGGACCTGGGCGTCCTCGCCCGGAGATAGGAGGAAAATCGGGGACCGGACGATCGTTTGTTTTGGTGGGGCCGGTGGGCGCGGGGCGTCCAGGATGCGGCGAGCACCGAGTGGGCGCGCGCGTCGCATACGAGCGTTCGATGGGCGAGACGGGCTCCCCGCGCTGGTCTTAAGCTGCGACTATCGTGCGCTTGACCCGGCTCCGCTCTGCACGTATATCTGCACGTATCTCAGTGGAACCTCACCGACCCGGCGCGCGCAACAAGGAGCATGCGGTGGTCTGCACGACAACAGGATCACCGAAATGCCGCAGCCTGCCGAGCGCGGAGGCCGTCTACGAGCAGGCCGCGAGCGAGAATTTTCCGGTCGCGTCGCGGCTGCTCCCGGCGCGTGTGCGCGCGGACCTCATGGCGGTGTACGGCTTCGCCCGCCTCACCGACGACATCGGCGACGAGTCCGGCGGCGACCGCGTCGCGCACCTCGAATGGCTCGAGCACGAGCTCGAGCGTGCGGCACGCGGCGAGGCCGCGCATCCCGTCATGCGACGGATCGGCGCGACGATCGCTGCCCGCGACCTGCCGCTGCAGCCGTTCCGAGACCTGATCGAGGCGAACCGCCGGGACCAGACGGTCACCCGCTACCGGACGTTCGAGGACCTGGTCGGCTACTGCCGCCTCTCCGCGAACCCGGTCGGCCGCCTCGTCCTGGAGATCTTCGGGGCCGCCACCCCCGACCGGCTCGCGCTCTCCGACGACGTCTGCACCGGGCTCCAGGTGGTCGAGCACCTTCAAGACGTCGCAGAGGACCTCGCCCAAGACCGCGTCTACCTGCCTTCGGCCGACCTCGAGGCGGAGGGGTGCGCCGAGTCGGACCTCGCGGCCGCGCACGCGGGCCCCAGCCTGCGGCGCGTCGTCTCGCTCGAGTCGGCCCGTGCGAGGGCGCTGCTCTTCTCCGGCGTGCCGCTCGCGGCGAGCCTCCCCTTCTCGCCACGTGTCGCGGTCGCGGCGTTCGCGGCAGGTGGCCTGGCCGCGCTCGACGCGATCGAGGCGGCCGACTTCGACGTCCTCGCCCACCGGTGCCGCCCGCGCCCCGGGCGGTTCGCGGCTCGCCTCGCGCTCGTGCTGGCAGCTCCGGTCTCGACCCGCACCATCCCTCGCCCCTGGCCGGCCCCCGTCGGGACGGTCTCATGACCTCCCCGCAAGCCCTCGAGCTCGCCTACCGCGAGTGCGAAGCCATCACGAGGCGTGAGGCGAAGAACTTCGCCTACGGGATCCGGCTCCTGCATCCACCCGAGCGCCGCGCGCTCTCTGCGGTGTACGCGCTCGCGCGCCGTATCGACGACATCGGCGACGGCGACGAGCCGCCCGAGCACAGGCTCGAGGGGCTCGCCGGCGTGCGCAAGCAGCTCGGCGAGCTCGGCGAGCTCGGTGCGCACGGCGAGCCGGGCAACGACCCAGTGCTGGTCGCGATCGCGGACGCGAGATCCCGCTACGACCTGCCGATGGACGCGTTCGACGACCTCGTCGACGGCTGCGAGATGGACGTGGCAGGGACGACCTACGCCACGATCGACGACCTCGTCGTGTACTGCCGCCGTGTCGCGGGATCGATCGGCCGGCTCTCCCTCGCGGTCTTCGGCGCGGCAGGCGCGCCGGGCGCGTGCGGGCTCGCGGACGACCTCGGCGTCGCGCTCCAGCTCACGAACATCCTTCGGGACGTGAAGGAGGACAAGCGACGCGGCCGGGTCTACCTGCCCGCCTCGGACGCGGCCGCAATGGGCAGCCCGCCCGACCTCTCCGACGACGGGTCGCTCGGCCGGCTCGTCGCCTTCGAGTGCACGCGAGCGGAGGAGTGGTTCGAGAGAGGGCTGACGCTTCTCCCGCTGCTCGATCGCCGCAGCCAAGCCTGCGTGGGCGCGATGGCCGGCATCTACCACCGCCTCCTGAGGCGGATCGCCCGCGACCCGATGGCCGTCACCCGCGGGAGGGTCTCCGTGCCGGCGTCCGAGAAGCTCTGGGTGGCGATGTCGTGCCTCGTCTCGCCACGTGGTGCCGTCGCTCCGGCTCACGTGGAGGGCACGTCGTGAGCGCCCCCGCGCCCGGTCGCGCGCGTGTCACCCCCACCGGTCGCGCGCGTGTGGCGGTGGTAGGGGGCGGGCTGGCCGGGATGGCCGCCGCGCTCGCCGCAAGGGACGCCGGGGCGCAGGTCACGCTCTTCGAGAAGCGCCGGCACCTCGGCGGCCTCACGTGGTCGTTCGAGCGAAAGGGCGTCGTGTTCGACAACGGGCAGCACGTGTTCCTGCGTTGCTGCACCGCGTACCGCGCGTTTCTCGAGCGCATCGGCGCGGCGGACAAGGTCTGCGTGCAGCGAGCGCTCGACATACCGGTCATCGCGCCGGGTGGTCGGCGGGCCCGCATCGCGCGGACGGCCGCCCCGCTTCCCTCCCCGTTCCACCTGGCCGCCTCGCTCGCCGGCTACCGCCATCTGCCGTTCGCAGAGCGGGTGCGCCTGCTCCGGCCGGTCCTCGCGTTGCGCGCGCTGACACTCGACGACCCTGCCCTCGACGAGGAGACCTTCGGGGACTGGCTGGCGCGCCACGGGCAGTCACGCCGCGCGATCGGCCTCCTCTGGGACCTCGTGGTGCTGCCCACCGTGAACGTCGGATCGGCCGAGGCGTCGCTCGCCCTGGCGGCGAAGGTCTTCCGCACCGGGCTCCTCGACACCGTCGACGGCGCCGACGTCGGCTGGTCGGCCGTACCGCTCGGGGAGCTCCATGGGGAGCACGGAAGGCGGGCGCTCGAGTCGGCGGGCGTCGAGCTCGAGCTCGGCGCCGCGGCGGAGGCGGTGCACTGCAACGGCGCCGGCCCCCGCCCGCTGGCTGTCGCGACCCCGCACCGGCGCGTCGAAGCGGACGCCGTCATCGTCGCGCTCCCCCACGACGCGGCCCCGGCCGTCCTGCCCCCCGGGGCTCTCGGGGACGTGTCCGTCCTCGGACGCGCGCCGATCGTGAACGTCCACCTCGTCTACGACCGGAAGGTGACCGACCTGCAGATGGCCGCGGCGGTCTCCTCGCCGGTGCAGTACGTCTTCGACCACACGTCGGCCTCGGGCATCCCCCGGGCGAGCGGCCACCAGTGCCTCGTCGTCTCCCTCTCGGACGCGACCGCCTGGGCGGGTGCACGCCCCGACGACCTGGTCAAGACGTTCCACCAGGCGCTCGGCGAGCTCTTCGCCGGGGCGCGCGACGCGGGGATCGTCGACGCCGTGGTGACCCGCGAGCACGCAGCGACCTTCCGGGGCGTGCCCGGCACCGCCGCGCTCCGACCCGGGCCGGAGACCGGGATCCCCGGCGTGTTCGTCGCCGGCGCGTGGTGCGCGACCGGCTGGCCCGCGACGATGGAGGGCGCCGTCCGCTCGGGCACGGCCGCGGCCGCCGCCGCGATCGGCTCGCTCGGCTCACCCGCCCCGGCACGGCGCCTTCAAGGGGCGTCCGCGTGACCACGTCCCTCGCGCAGCCCGGCACCGGCCGGACCCCTCCGCCGCAGGTGCCCGACGCGCTGGCCAGGGCGTCGTCTCTCGTCGTGCCTGCGCTCGACGCCGCGGTGGAGCGGCTGGACCCTTCGCTGCACGAGCCGGTGCGCCACCACCTCGCGGGGGGTGGCAAGCACGTGCGCGCGGGGCTCGCCCTCATCGCCGCCGCGGCGGTCGGAGGCGCCGAGGGCGAGGCGGTTCCCGGGGCGGTTGCCGTCGAGCTCGTGCACAACTACTCGCTCCTGCACGACGACATCATCGACGGCGACCGGGAGCGCCGGCACCGGCCGACCGTCTGGGCGCAGTTCGGCGAGGGAGTCGCCATCGTCGCGGGGGACGCGCTGGCGGCGCTCGCGATCCAGGTGCTCCTCGACGCGCCGGCGCCGGCGCCGGCGCGCATGGAGGCGGCTCGACGGCTCGCGGACGCCAACCAGGCGATGATCTCGGGCCAGTCGGCCGACATGGCCTTCGAGACCAGAGACCGGGTGACCGTCGAGGAGTGCCTGGCGATGGAGCGCGACAAGACGGGCGCGCTCCTTTCTGCGGCGTGCGCGATCGGCGCGGTGCTCGGCGGCGCCGACGGCGCCACGGCCGAGGCGCTCGGGGAGTACGGAGAGCACCTCGGGATCGCCTTCCAGGCGGTCGACGACCTTCTCGGGGTGTGGGGCGACCCCTCCTCGACCGGCAAGCCGGTCGGGGCCGACCTGCTCGCCCGCAAGAAGACGCTCCCGGTCGCGCTCGCGCTCGGCCTGGGCGGCGCTCTGGCGGACGAGCTCGTCTCGATCTTCTCCCGGGCCCCTGACCAAACGGAGATCGAGCGGACGACGCGGCTCTTGGAGCGCGCGGGCGTGCGTGACGCAGTGGCCGCGATCGCCGACGAGCACCTCCGGCAGGGTCTCGGAGCGCTCGATCGCGTGGTGCTCGCGGACAAGCCGAAGGAGGAGCTGTCGGAGGTGGCCCGGTACGTGACGGCGAGGGACCGATGACGGCGATCGACCACCGGAGGCTCGAGGGGCAGCACGTATCAGGTGCCGCCGCGCGGACCTCCCCCGCCGTGGACGCGGCGGCCACCTTGACGAGAGCCACGAAGGCGCTGCTCGGGTTGCAGCACGAGGAAGGCTGGTGGAAGGGCGAGCTCGAGACGAACGTCTCGATGGACGCAGAGGACCTCCTCCTCCGGCAATTCCTCTCGATCCGCACGGAGGAGGACACCGCGGAGTCCGCGCGCTGGATCCGGGCGAACCAACGCGAGGACGGGACGTGGGCCAACTACTACGGCGGTCCCGGGGACCTGTCCACGACCATCGAGGCGTACGTGGCGCTCCGGCTCGCCGGTGACCCGCCCGACGCCCCTCACATGGCGGCCGCGTCCGCCTTCGTCCGAGACCGCGGTGGGATCGAGCGGGCGCGCGTCTTCACGAAGATGTGGCTGGCGCTCTTCGGCAAGTGGCCGTGGGACGACCTCCCGGTCCTCCCCCCCGAGCTCGTCTTCCTTCCGCCGTGGGTGCCGCTCAACATCTACGACTTCGGATGCTGGGCGCGCCAGACCGTCGTCGCGCTCACGATCGTGGGCACGTACCGGCCCCGGCGCGACCTCGGCGTGGAGGTCGACGAGCTGCGCAGCGGGCTTCCCCCGCGACCGTTGCGCCCGCCTCTCACCTGGGAGGGCGCGCTGGAGCGCGCGGACGTGCTCGCACGGCGTTACGCGCGCCGCCCGGTCCGCGTGCTGCGCGAGGCCGCGCTTCGTGAGGCGGAGCGTTGGATCGTCGAACGCCAGGAGGCCGACGGCGGCTGGGGCGGTATCCAGCCGCCTTGGGTCTACTCGATCATCGCGCTGCACCTGCGTGGCTACGCGCTCACACATCCGGTGCTGCGCGTCGCGCTCGAAGGCCTCGAGGGGTTCACGATCCGGGACGAGAAGGGCCGGCGGCTCGAGGCGTGCCAGTCTCCGGTGTGGGACACCGCGCTGGCGGTCGTCGCCCTCGCGGAGGCGGACCTCGAGCCCGGCGACCCGTCCTTGCGCGTGGCTGCGCGCTGGCTCGTCGGCGAGGAGGTGACCGTCGAGGGGGACTGGAGGGTGCGCCGCCCGAATCTGGCTCCCGGTGGCTGGGCGTTCGAGTTCGCCAACGACAACTACCCCGACATCGACGACACGGCCGAGGTGGTGCTCTCGCTCCTGCGCTGCGACGAGGACGATCGGGGCTCGGTCGAGCGCGCCACGCGATGGGTGCTCGGCATGCAGTGCCGCGACGGCGGCTGGGCCGCCTTCGACGCCGACAACACCCGCACGCTCTGTCGCAAGCTCCCGTCCTGCGACTTCGGGGAGATCATCGACCCGCCGAGCGCCGACGTGACCGCGCACGTCGTCGAGATGCTCGCCGCCCTGGAGGCGGCCGGGCGGCCGGCGGACGCCGCCGCGATGGGCCGGGGGGTTGCATGGCTCCTCGCGAACCAGGAACCGGACGGTTCGTGGTTCGGGCGCTGGGGAGCCAACTACCTGTACGGCACCGGCGCGGCCGTCCCGGCGCTCGTCGCCGCCGGCGTGCCGGCGACGCACCCGGCCGTGCGGCGGGCCGTCGAGTGGCTCGACGCCTGCCAGCAGGACGACGGCGGGTGGGGTGAGGACCTTCGTTCCTACGACGACCCCGCCTGGTCGGGGAAGGGCGCGTCCACCGCGTCGCAGACGGCGTGGGCGCTCCTCACGCTGCTCGCAGCGGGCGAGCACGACCGCCCCTCGACGCGCCGCGGCGTGGAGTTCCTCTGCGCCACCCAGCGCGGCGACGGGACGTGGGACGAGCCGTGGTTCACCGGGACCGGGTTCCCTGGCGACTTCTACATCAACTACCACCTCTACCGGCTCGTGTTCCCCGTCACCGCGCTCGGGCGCTTCGTGCACGGAGGCGGCCCGCATGGGTGACGACGTGATCGTGCTCGCGCGGACTCCGTCGGACGCCCACGTCCTGGGCGGAGGGACCGTCCTCTCCGGCACACAGGACGCGCCGTTCGCCGACCAGGTCGCGAGGGCCCTGCCCACCCTGGCGCCGTGCTCCGCGGTCGCCGTCGCCAGCACCGCGCAGCGGCTCCGCTCCGACCTCGTGCCCGGACAGCTCGTGGTCGCGAGCGAGCTGTGGGCGCCGGGCGAGGGTGCGCCGCGGCTCGTGCGCAGGCTCCCGTCCGCACCGCTGCTCGCGACCGAGCTTCGCCACGACGGCCACCTCGTCTCCGTCGGCCCGGTCTTCTCCGCGGACCCGGTCTTCTCCGCGGACCCGGTCTTCTCCGCGGACCCGGTCTTCTCCGCGGACCCGGTCTTCTCCGCGGACCCGGTCTTCTCCGCGGACCCGGTCTTCTCCGCGGACCCGGTGACGGCGCAGGCGGGTGGAGCGTACGGGGAGGAGGTCGGCGCCCTCGTGCTGGACCACGATTCGGCATGGGTGGCGACGCTGGTGGACGACGACCGGCCGCTCGCCGTCGTGTACGTGGTCTGCGAGCCACCCGGACCGGGCGCGATGGCGGCCGTGGACGCGCGCCGCGCAGCGGTCTCGCTCGAAGGCGTGCGCGACCCGATCGAGCGCTGGGCCCGCGCGTGCCGGTCGCGCCGCGTGGTGCTCGCGTCGCCGCGGTCGTTCTGCGCGGGCGTCGAGCGTGCGATCGAGATCGTCGAACGCTCTCTCGAGCGCTACGGCGCCCCCGTCTACGTGCGGCGCCAGATCGTCCACAACGCCCACGTGGTCGGGAGGCTCGCCGCGATGGGGGCCGTGTTCGTGGAGGAGCTCGACGAGGTGCCCGACGGGGCGACGGTGGTGCTCGCCGCCCACGGAGTCGCACCCGACGTCCGCAAGGAGGCCCGGGCACGCGACGGCTTCACCGTGATCGACGCGACCTGCCCGCTCGTCGCCAAGGTGCACCACGAAGCCCGCCGCTTCGCCGAGCGCGGCTTCGAGATCGTGCTCGTCGGCCACGAGGACCACGAGGAGGTGGTCGGCACCTACGGGGAAGCCCCCGGGAGGACCCACGTCGTGGCCAGCGTCGAGGAGGTCGACGCGCTCGACCTCGCGCCGGACGCGCCGGTCGCCTACCTGACGCAGACCACGCTCGCAACCGACGAGACCGCAGAGATCCTCGGCGCCCTCGGGCGCAGGTTTCCCGGCGTCGTCGGACCGAGCGCAGACGACATCTGCTACGCGACGCAGAACCGCCAGGACGCGGTGCGGGCGATCGCCCGCGAGTGCGACCTCCTCCTGGTGGTGGGCTCTTCCAACTCGTCCAACACGGCGAGACTGGTCGAGGTGGCCCTGCGCGAGGGCTGCCGTGCGGAGCTCGTGGAGGACGTCGGCCAGCTCCGTCTCGCGTGGCTCGACGGTGTGGCGACCGTCGGGGTCACCGCTGGTGCGTCCGCCCCCGAGTCCCTCGTCGCCGAAGTGGTCGGGGCCCTGTCGGCCCTCGGACCCACGGAGGTCGTCGAACGCAACGTCGCCACTGAAACGGTCCGGTTCTCTCTTCCCTCACAGGTGCGCTGATGCCCATTCCCATGAAGCAGAACATGAAGATCGGAGCTCATCTTCTCCGGCAGCGGCTGAAGGGCCGTAAGTACTACCCGCTGATCGTGGAGATCGAGCCGCTGTTCGCGTGCAACCTCGCCTGTCCGGGCTGCGGGAAGATCCAGTACCCGACGGACATCCTCCGAAAGCGGCTCTCCGTCGAAGACGTCGTGAACGCCGTGGAGGAGAGCGGCACCCCCATGGTGTCCATCGCCGGCGGCGAACCCCTCCTCCACCCCCAGATCGTCGAGATGGTGGAGGCTCTCGTGAAGCGCAAGGTCTACGTGTACCTCTGCACGAACGCGATCCTCCTCCGCCGGCGGCTCGAGAAGTTCACCCCGAGCCAGTACTTCTCCTTCGTCGTCCACATGGACGGGCTGCGGGAGCGCCACGACGAAGCGGTCGACCGCAAGGGCGTCTTCGACACGGCGGTCGAGGCGATCGTCGAGGCCAAGCGCCACGGCTTTCGCGTGACGACCAACTCGACCTTCTTCAACACCGACTCGCCCAAGACGGTGCGCGACCTCCTCGACTTCCTGAACGACGAGCTCAGCGTGGACGCCATGATGATCTCCCCCGCGTACGCGTACACGAAGGCACCGGACCAGGAGCACTTCCTCGGCGTCGAGCAGACGCGCAAGCTCTTCCAAGAGGCGTTCTCCGACGGCAAGCGCAAGAAGTGGCGCCTCAATCACTCGCCGCTCTTCCTCGATTTCCTCGAGGGCAAGCGTGACTTCCAGTGCACGGCGTGGGGCATCCCGAGCTATTCGGTGCTCGGATGGCAGCGCCCGTGCTACCTGATGTCCGACGGCTACGTATCGACCTACAAGGAGCTCGTCGAGACGACCGACTGGTCCAAGTACGGGAGAGGGAGGGACCCGCGCTGCGAGAATTGCATGGCGCACTGCGGCTACGAGCCCTCAGCCGTGATCGCCTCCATGGGGTCGCTGCGCGAATCGTTGCGCGCGCTCGTGAACACGCACTGAACCGTGACGACGGTTCGCGACATCGGCTTGCGCGCAGGCGCTGAACCCGACTGGGACGCACACGGCCAGAGCGCGCCCGTCGACGAGCTCGCCTCGGGGTCGCTGCGTGATCTCACGCCGGCGCGGCTCCGAGCCATGGACTACGCGGCGCTCGGCCGGCTGGCGGCCGACATCCGGCGCTTCCTCGTGTCCTCGGTGTCGGAGACGGGCGGACACCTCGGCTCGAACCTCGGCGCGGTGGAGCTCTCGATCGCGCTCCACCGGGTCTTCGACTCTCCGACCGACTCGATCGTGTGGGACACCGGCCACCAGGCGTACGTGCACAAGCTGGTCACCGGCAGGGCCGAGGGCTTCCCGAGGCTGCGCAAGGCGGGCGGGCTCTCGGGCTACCCGAGCCGCGCGGAGTCGGCGCACGACCTGGTCGAGAACAGCCATGCGTCGACGGGGGTCAGCTACGCAGACGGCCTCGCTCGTGCCCGTGACGCACGCGGCCAGCACCACCACGTCGTCGCGGTGGTGGGGGACGGCGCGCTCACCGGCGGCCTCGCCTACGAGGCGTTGAGCAACATCGGGTTCGCACGTCGCCGCGTCGTCGTCGTGCTGAACGACAACGGCCGGTCGTACGCACCGACGATCTCCCCGCTCACGACGGCATGCTCGCCTGCCGGGTACGGGGCCGGCGCCTCTTCGGCTCCCCCCGCCTTCTTCGGCGCGCTGGGCTTCTCGTACGTCGGCCCCGTCGACGGCCACGATCTCGCCGCCCTCGAGGCAGCCCTCGGCGGCGCGGCAGCGTCCGGCGGCCCCGTCGTGGTGCACGTTCACACCGTGAAGGGGCGCGACTACGCGCCCGCCGAGCTGGACATGGAGAAGCGCCTCCACGACGTCTCCCCCTTCGACGTGGCGACCGGGCAGCCGAGAGTCCCGAAGGGGAGCGTCCCGACCTACACGGAGGCGTTCGGGGAGGCCATGGTGCGCGAAGCCGCGTCGCGTCCCGAGCTCGTCGCGGTCACCGCAGCGATGACCGGGCCCACGGGCCTCCTCCCGTTCGCCGAGCGCTACGGCGACCGGCTCGTCGACGTCGGGATCGCGGAGCAGCACGCAGTGACCGTCGCTGCCGGGATGGCCATGGGGGGGCTCCGGCCGGTGGTCGCCGTCTACTCCACGTTCCTCAACCGCGCGTGGGACCAGGTGGTCCACGACGTGGGCCTCCACCGCCTGCCCGTCGTCTTCTGCCTGGACAGGGCGGGGGTGACCGGTGACGACGGCGCCAGCCACCACGGGACCCTGGACCTCGCGCTCTTGACCAAGGTGCCCGGGATGACGGTGCTCGCGCCATCCTCCTACGAGGAGCTCGCGGTGATGCTCCACGCCGCGTTGGACCACGACGGCGGCCCGGTGGCCATCCGCTGGCCCAAGACGCCAGCCCGCCGCTGCACCGAGACGGGTGCGGGGCTGCGCGCACGTCGCGTCGTCGCCGGCGACGGGTCCGTCTGCCTCCTCGGCGTGGGCAAGCTCCTCGACGCGTGCGAGCAGGCGGCGGGGCAGCTCGGGGCAGAGGGGATCTCGGCGACCGTCTGGGACGTCCGGGTCGCGTGCCCGCTCGACCCCGAGATGCTGGCCGACGCCGGTTCCCACCAGGTCGTCGTCACGGCCGAGGACGGGATCGCTGCGGGGGGTGTGGGTGCCGCGGTGGCCGCAGCGCTCGCCACCGGCTCGTACGTCGCCGGACCCTACGTCGCCGGACCCTACGGCGCCGGGCCGTCGGGCGCCGGGCCGTCGCCTGCGACCGTGGCGACCTGCGGCCTCCCGACCGCCTACCTGCCACACGGGAGGCCGGACGACATCCTGGCCGCGCACGGACTCGACGGCCCGGGGATCGCCGCCGCCGCCCGCCGTTCTCTGCGCATGCTTCGCAGGTCGTCCTCCTCGGCGTAGGGTCGGGCCGTGCCGCACCGGAGCCGCCTCAACACGGTCGTCATCGACGTCCCCGGCACACGGTTCGCCGCCGCAGTCGCCTTCTGGGCGACGGCGCTCGGCCGTCGCCCGAGCAAGGACCCAGGGGCGGCGCAGCCGTACCTCGCCCTCGAGGGGGGCGGCGCACCGCCCGACGTCGTCCTGCAGAAGATCGACGAGGCCGCCCGCTACCACGTCGACATCGCCACGGACGACGTCGAGGCAGAGGTGCGCAGGCTCGAAGCCGCCGGCGCCACCGTCGTCGGGCCGGTCGAGACATGGGTCGTGCTCCGGGACCCCGCAGGGCTCTTCGTCTGCGTGATCCCGGCCGGGAGCGACGACTTCGAGACGACGTCGACGCTCTGGGAGTAGTGGCCGGCGCCAGGCTGGGTCCTCAGGCTGGGGTCGGTGCGGGCCGCTCCCCCCGGGGGACGTGCCCGAGCATCCGGGCGACGACCACCATGCACTCGTCGCCCGTCGTGGCACAGACGAGCTGTCTGGCCAGCTTCTCCGGTTCGATCAGGCGACAGCCGCACCCGTGGTGGATCTTGGAAGAGGCGGACCAGCGGTCGGCGACCGTGAGGGCGGTTCTGCGCCATGCCAACTCGTAGGTGAGCTGAGGCCTCTCACGCACCCGAAGAAGGCGGCGAAGCCGCGTCGCTCGGCGTCGAGCCGATCCCCGCTGCCGGCGGCCGCCCTTGGGAATGGCCTCGCGCAACCGGCAGTTCAGGTCTCCGACGAGCTGTTCGACGATCTCCCGCGTCGAGCCGGAAATGAACGCAGAAGGTCCCCTGCGCGTCGCCCGCACGTTCGACGATGCGGGTGATCGACGCGTCGTGGAACCCGCTCTCCGAGAAGACCTCCTCGGCCGCGTCGAGCAGTCGCCGGCGGGTCCGCCTTCCTCGATCCGGGACCGTTCGCGAAAGCGCCGCACCTCCGGCGCGTCATGTTCGACGGATGAATCGCCCGTTGTTCAATCGACGCGGACGTCGGCTGTCAAGAATGAAGGACCTCGTCGGCGCGGTGCTCGGGACACGCGAGCGCTGTCGCAACACCTTGACAATCGTGTTTCCATCGTGTACTTCGTGAGGTGAGCCACCTGTCACGTGGGAGAAACGCGCGTCAGCGTGGCCTCGGGGGGAGGTCGAGAGGCGACGTGCCGGTTCCTGGGCTCCACGCAGAGGGCGGCGCACCTGCGACGGCCTTTGGCGCGGGTCTCGAGGTCGACCGGCTCACCGTCCGGTTCGGAGGGTTGCTGGCGCTCGACGGCGTGTCCCTCGCGGTGGCCCCCCACGAGGTCGTCGGGCTGATCGGCCCGAACGGAGCCGGCAAGACCACGCTCTTCAACGCCATCAGCGGCTTCGTGCGCGCGACACGCGGATCGATCCGCTGGAACGGGCGCCTCTTGCAGAACCACCACGCCCACGACCTCGGTCGGCTCGGGATCGCCCGGACCCTCCAAGGCGTCGGGCTCTGCCAGGGCCTGACTGCGATCGAGAACGTCGCCTGCGGCGCACAGCCGTCGCTGCACGCCGACCTCGGCTCGGCTCTGGGCGGGCTGTGGCGCTCGAGCAGGGAGGAGCGCCGCGTCGCCGGCGAGGCGGCGGCCCTGCTCGGCCAGCTGGGCGTCGGGGACTGGGCCCACCGGTTCCCGCGCTCCCTCCCCTATGGGGTCCAGAAGCGGGTGACCCTCGCGCGGGCGTTGATCAGCCACCCGCGGCTGCTGCTCCTCGACGAGCCGGCGAGCGGCCTGTCGGCGGACGACATGGACGACCTCTCCTCACGGATCCAGGACCTGCGCGAGCACATGTCGGTGCTCCTCGTGGAGCACCGCATGGACTTCGTCATGGCCGCGTGCGGCCGGATCGTCGTCTTGAATTTCGGCGAGGTGGTCGCCACCGGCACGCCGGAGGAGATCCAGGCGAGCCCCGAAGTGACCGAGGCGTACCTGGGCGACGCGGTGAGCGCGACCCGGACGGGCGTTGGCGAAGGCAACGTCGATGCTGCACGTTGAGGGGCTGTCGGTTCGCTACGGGCCGGTGCGCGCCCTCGAGAGCGTCTCGTTCGAGGCGCGCTCCGCCAGCATCACGACGGTGCTCGGGGCGAACGGCGCGGGCAAGACGACGCTGCTGCGGGCGCTGAGCGGCCTGGTCCCGAGCCACCAGGGGACGGCCAGCTTCGACGGCCAGCGGATCACCGGCCGGGCGCCCGAGGCCGTCGCCCGGCTGGGCGTGTCGCACGTGCCGGAGGGCCGGGGAGTCATCGCCGAGCTGACGGTCGACGAGAACCTGCGCCTCGGCACGTTCGTCCGGGTGAGGCGGGGCGAACGGCGCGCGGTCGTCGACGAGATCTACGAGAGGTTCCCCCAGCTCCGCGACAAGCGCCACCGGTCCGCCTCCACCCTGTCCGGCGGGGAGCGCCAGATGCTGGTCATCGGGCGCGCGCTCGCCTGCCGGCCCCGTCTCTTGCTGCTGGACGAGCCCTCGCTCGGCCTGTCGCCGATCGTCACCGCGCAGCTCATGGCCACGCTCAGGGAGCTCACCACCGGCGATGGCCTGGGGGCCGTCCTGGTGGAGCAGAACGCGAGGAGCGCGCTCTCCGTCGCCGACTGGGCGATCGTCCTGAACCTCGGGCGGGTGGTCGTCGCGGACAGGCCGGCTCGGCTCGCGGCCGACGCTGACCTCCGCCGTCACTATCTGGGGTTCTGACCGCCATGGAGCTCTTCGTCGACATCCTGCTCTCCGGGGTCGCCCAGGGCATGGTCTTCGCAGCCATCGCGCTCGGGCTCGGGCTCGTCTCGCGGGCGACGGGCATCGTCAATTTCGCCCAGGGCGCGATGGGGATGTTCACGACGTTCATCGCCTTCAGCCTGCTCAGCCACGGCGTCGGGTACTGGCCGGCCTTCGTCGCGGCCCTGGCTCTCGGCGCAGTCCTCGGCGCCGCGGTCGAGCGCACCCTCATCCGGCCCTTGCAGGGCAAGCCCGCGCTGAACCCGGTGATCGTCACCATCGGGCTGCTCATCGTGCTCGAGGGGGTCGCAGGGAGCATCTGGGGCAACGTCGCGCGGGGGTTCCCGGCGGCCTTCTCCCAGCGGGGCCTGGTCATCGGGAGGACGCGCGTCGCCTTCTCGCACTTCGACGTGTTCCTCGTCTGCGCCGTGGTCGTGCTCGTGGTGGCGATCGTCGCGCTCTTCCGATGGACGAACCTCGGGCTGCGCATGCGGGCGGCGGCCTTCTCGCCCGAGGTGAGCCGGCTGCTCGGCGTGCGCGTCGGGCGTCTGTTCACCCTGGCGTGGGCGCTCGCCTGCGCGGCGGGTTCGCTCGCCGGCCTCCTGGTGGCACCGCTCAGCTCGTTCAGCCCGTACTACATGGACCTCAATCTCGTGTACGGCTTCACCGCCGCGGTGCTGGGGGGCCTGCTGAGCCCGGTGGGCGCCCTCGCGGGCGGGCTGGTCACCGGGCTCTCCATCGCGTTCGTGGGCGGCTATGTCGGTCCGGACCTCCAGCCCATCGCCGCCTTGGCCCTTCTGCTCCTCGTGCTCATGGTCCGGCCCCAGGGGCTCTTCGGCACCTCGGAGGTCAGGCGGGTGTGACCGCGTCCCACACGCGAGCGGATGCCGAGGCTGGCCCGTCCGGGACACGACCGGATGCCGAGGCTGGCCCGCCCGGCGCACGGGCGCGTGCCGTGCTCGGGCTGCTCGCCCGGAGGCTGCGGCTCCCGAACCAGCCTCTCGTGCGACACCTGATCCTCTTCGTGCTCGGCGCAGGCCTCTTCTACGTCCTCACCGTCAACGTGGGCGCATACAACGACTACCAGATCGGCGAGATCGCCGTGTACGCCATCGTGCTGGGCGGGCTCAGCGTCCTCACCGGGCTGAACGGGCAATTCTCGCTCGGCCACGGTGCCTTCATGGCCATCGGCGCGTACACGCTCGCGCTCCTGCAGCTGCACGCGGACGTGGGCTTGGTGGGGGAGCTCGTGATCGCCGCCGTGATCGCAGCCGCCGCGGGGGCCGTGGTGGGTGTCCCCGCGGCACGACTCAGCCCTCCGTACCTGGCGGGTGTCACCCTCATGCTCGCGCTCGGCCTCCCCCAGCTCTCCGCCCAGTACGGATCGGTGTTCGGCGGCGAGCAAGGGCTCACCACGACACCTCCGGCTGCCCCGGGGTCGCTCAGCCCGGAGCGGTGGCTCGCCTGGATCCAGCTCTTCTGCGCCCTCGTGGTGCTCGTCCTCCTGGCCAACCTGGTCCGCAGCCGGTTCGGCCGGGCGTTCCGCGCGGTGCGCGACGACGAGGTCGCCGCCGCGGTGAGCGGCATCCACGTGGCCCGGACCAAGGTCCTCGCGTTCGCCGTCAGCGCCGGATGCGCCGGTCTGGGAGGAGCGCTCCTCGTCCTCTCGACGGGAGTCGTGAACGTCGGCGAGTTCCCGCTCTCCCTTTCGATCGGGCTCCTCGCCGCCATGGTCTTCGGGGGAGCGGGCTCGTTGGTCGGCGTCTGGTGGGGAGCGGTCGCGCTCGTGTACATGCCGACATGGAGCACCTCCCTTTCGCAGCACCTGTCGCTCGGTACGTCGGCCGCCGCCTACCTGTCCGACGCCTTCTTCGGCGTCGTGCTCGTGATCGCGATGCTGGTGTCGCCGGCCGGCGTCCAGGGTGGGATCCGGCGGATCGGCCAACTCCTGTGGAGCGGTGGCGGGGTCGCGGGGCTCGGCGGTCCCGGTGGCGGGGTCGCGACAGATCGCATGGACCAGGAAACCAAAGAGAGGAGCAGACCATGAGGTTGCGAAGAGACCGACGCGCGTCGCACCGACCGGTGATGGCGGCAGGAGCGGCGTTCGCGATGGCGATCGCGGCGAGCGTCCTCGTCGTCGGCAACTCCGTCGACAACGCCGTCGCAGCGAGCACGACAGGGGTGACCAGTCGGCAGATCACGCTCGGCGCGACCGTGCCACTGACCGGCCCGGCCGCGCCGGGCTACAGCGAGATCGCCCCCGCCATGAACGCGGTGTTCAAGTGGGTCAACGCCCACGGCGGCATCTACGGGCGCAAGATCAAGTACATCTACCTCGACGACAAGTACGACCCGACGACAACGGCCACCCTCACCCGCAAGCTGGTGCTGACAGACCACATCTTCGCGGACGTGGGATCGCTCGGGACGCCGACCAACCTGGCCGTCTTGAAGTACCTGAACACCGAGAAGGTGCCGCACCTGTTCATCGAGTCGGGCTGCAACTGCTGGAGCACACCCAAGTTCCCCGAGACGACCGGGTGGGAACCGCCGTACACGGTCACAGGCAAGATCCTCGGCTACTACATGAAGAACCACTTCAAAGGCAAGAAGATCGGCGAGCTCTACCAGGACACAGAGTTCGGGCAGGACGTCATGAAGGGCATCAACATGGAGGTGCCGGCGTCGGCCGTCGTGAGCAAGCAGACCTACGACGTGACAACCCTCTCGGGAGCCATGACGACCCAGATGTCGGCGCTCAAGGCCGCGGGGGCCCAGGTGGTGGTGTTGGCGACCATACCGGTGGGGACGGCCCTCGCCATGCTGCCGGCGGCTGCGATCGGCTTCACGCCCCAGTACGTCGTCGACAACGTGGGCGCCGACGCGCCGACGGTTGGCCCGCTGCTCTCGTCGTTCACCACAGCGGCGACGCACACAAAGAAGGCCGCTGCGTCGGCGACCGCGCTCATGAACGGCATGATCACCAACCTCTACCAGCCGCCGGAGTCCACATCGTCGAACCAGTGGATCCGCGTGGAGAAGAAGATCCTCCAGAGGTACACAGGAAAGCTCTGGGCGCAGCACGGACTCGACGGGAACACCGAGTACGGGATCGCGCTCGCCTACACGTTCGTCCAAGCCTTGAAGGCGGCCGGCAAGGACCTCACCCGGACAAGCCTCATGAAGGCGATCGACACCAAGGCGAAGACCTTCAAGACCCCGGGCTTCTCGCCGCTCAACTACACCAACACGGTGCACTACGGCTACGAAGGTGACGAAGTGGTCAGGTTCACCTCGTCGGTCGGGACCTACAAGACCCCCACCGGCACGTGGCCGGGCACCAAGGTGCTGAGCCCCGTGTACGTCACCACAACGGGCAGCGGCCCGGTGAAGGTGTACCAGGGCAAGGAGCCCGCGGTTCCGGGGACACTGAAGGCCACCGCCTGAACGGCCCGCCCTCACTCCCCGCTCACGCTCGCACCGCCGCTCGCGCCTCCCCGCCCCCGCTCGCGCCCGACGTGAGCGGGGGCGGGCTCTCATGTCCGAATCCCGCCAGACCCAGAGGGCGGGGGGCGCGACGATGACAGGGTGGTGGAGGACTTCGAGCACTGCTACCGGGCCGTGCAGTCGCGCGACCCGCGTTTCGACGGGTGGTTCTTCACGGCCGTCTCCACGACGGGGATCTACTGCCGTCCGAGCTGCCCGGCGCGAACCCCCGCGCGCGAGCACGTCCGCTTCTACCAGAGCGCGGCGGCCGCCCAGCTGGCCGGGTTCCGGGCCTGCCTGCGATGCCGCCCAGACGCCGTCCCGGGCTCACCGGAGTGGAACGCCCGCGCCGACGTGGTGGCAAGAGCCATGCGGTACATCGCCGACGGCGTGGTCGACCGGGAAGGGGTCGCCGGGCTCGCTGCGAGGCTCGGGTACGCCACCCGTCACGTCAACCGGATGCTGGTCGCCGAGGTGGGGGCGGGACCGCTCGCGCTGGCACGCGCGCAGCGCGCCCAGACCGCACGCCTTCTCGTCGAGACGACCGGGCTCGGCATGGCGGAGATCGCGTTCGCATCGGGCTTTACGAGCGTCCGGCAGTTCGACGACACGGTCCGCCAGCTGCTCGGCCGCACGCCGACCGAGCTGCGAGCGCGCACGGTCCGCTCCCGTCGCCGCCGCCCCTCTTTGGAGAACACCACCGGAACGGGGTCCGCGACGACGATCGCCCTCCGGCTCCCGTACCGCCGTCCGATGGCGGTGGCGGAGCTGCTCGCCTTCCTCGGCGCGCGGGCCGTGCACGGCCTCGAGACCTTCGAGAAGGGGACGTACACGCGCACCCTCCGGCTCCCCCACGGAGACGCCCTCGTGGCCCTGGCGCCAGGTGACGGGCACGTCGCAGCGACGTTGACGCTCGCCGAGCTGTCCGACCTCTCCGCAGCGGTCGCGCGCTGCCGGCGGCTCCTCGACCTCGACGCGGACCCGGGTGCGGTGGACGCCGCCCTCGGATCCGACCCGTTGCTGGGTCCCCTCGTCCGCGCGACCCCCGGCCTGCGGGTCGCAGGCGCGGTCGAAGGGTTCGAGACCGCGGTGCGCACCGTCGCAGGGCAGCAGGTGTCCGTCGCCGCCGCACGCCGGGTCGTTGCTCGCCTTGTCGACGCGGCTGGGCCGCGGGCGGGAGCGGCGGCGGCCAGCAGGAACCGGGACGTCCCCGCCGAGGTGCTCGCCGCGCCGCCACCTGACCGGGTCTTCCCCACCCCCGCCGAGGTGCTCGCCGCGCCGCTCGAGGCGTTCGCGATGCCGGGAGCGAGGCGGGAGGCGCTGCTGGCGCTCGCACGGGCAGCGGACGACGGCTCGCTTGCCCTCGACGTCGGCGCAGACCCCGACGAGGTCGTCGCCCGGCTCGTCACGCTGCCCGGAGTCGGCGCGTGGACGGCGTCGTACGTCGCGTTGCGCGCGCTCGGCGACCCGGACGTGTTCCTGCCCAGCGACCTCGGGGTCCGGCGCGCGCTCGAGCGCCTCGGGGCGCAGTCCGCGCCGTCGGCCGCGCTCGCACTGGCAGAGCGGTGGCGCCCGTGGCGCTCCTACGCGTTGGCGCACCTGTGGTCGATCGCCACACCGGTGCGAAAGGAGGCAGCGTGACGAAGGAGGCGGCGTGACGAAGGAGGCGGGATGACGAAGGAGGCGGCATGACGAAGGCCGGCGACGATCAGATCGGCCACGATGCGGCGCGGCTGTCGCTCGACACCCCGATCGGCGTGCTCGTCCTCGTGGGCGACGACGCGGCGCTTACCCACGTGCGACTGCCCGAGACCACGGGGCTCGGTGGGACCACCGGGCTGCGTGGGACCACGGAGCGCCCAGCGACCCTGATGAAGGCGTCGGCGCCGTTGCGAGCGGCAGCAGCCCAGCTCGAGGAGTACTTCTCGGGCGCGCGCACGTCGTTCGCCCTCCCGCTCGCGCCCCGCGGCACCCCGTTCCAGCTCGCGGTCTGGAACGCCCTCACCGGGATCCCCTACGGCGAGACGATCACCTACGGCGAGCTCGCGCGGCGTGTCGGCCGTCCCGCGGCGTCCCGAGCGGTCGGCCAGGCAAACGGCGCCAACCCGCTTCCGATCGTCTGCCCCTGCCACCGGGTGGTCGCCGCCGGAGGGCGGCTCGGCGGTTACGGAGGCGGAACCGAGACCAAGCGGCGCCTCCTCGCGTTGGAAGGCGCGACGCTCCGTCCCTCGCCGCGCCCTCGCTCGGCGGTCGCCGCGCCCGCGCCGCGCCCTCCAGGCGGTGCAGCGCACCCCGGCGGTGACGACAGCTCCGGCGCGAGGCTCGGATAACCTCGGTGGATGACCACCGTGAACGCACCGGTTCACGCTGCGTCGATCGAGGTGAAGGGGCTCACCAAGCGGTTCGGCGCCGTCACCGCGGTCGACGACCTGAGCTTCACGGTCGAACCCGGACGCATCACCGGGTTCCTCGGCCCGAACGGGGCTGGAAAGACCACGACGCTCCGCATCCTGCTGGACCTGGCCGGGCCCACGTCGGGAAGCTGCACGATCGGCGGCCGGCGCTACCGCGACATCCCCGATCCCTCCCGTCACGTCGGCGCTGTGCTCGAGGCCACCAACTTCCACCCGTCGCGCCGTGCCCGCGCCCACCTCCAGATGATGGCCATCGAGGCCGGCGTCGCCTCCCCGCGCATCGACGCCGTGCTGGCGCTCGTCGGGCTGACCGCTGACGCGAGGCGCAAGGTGGGCGGGTACTCGCTCGGCATGCGCCAGCGCCTGCAGCTCGCGGGCGCGCTCCTCGGCGACCCGAGCGTCCTGATCCTCGACGAGCCGTCGAACGGGCTCGACCCCCAGGGGATCGCGTGGTTGCGCGACCTCCTCCGGCACCTCGCGGCAGACGGGCGGACGATCCTCGTGTCCTCCCACCTCCTCGCCGAGATGGCGCAGACGGTGGACGACGTGGTGATCGTGTCGAAGGGGCGGCTGCGCGCTCAGGGGCCTCTTTCGATCCTCACGACCCGGGCGCAGTCGTCGATGCGGGTGCGCACCCCCGAGGTAGACCGGTTGAGCGAGATCGCGCGCAGGGCCGGGTTCGCACCGAGGCAGCTCGGAGGCGACGCTCTCCTCGTCGACGGGGCGACGCCGGAAGCGCTGGGGCCGCTCATCGCCACGAACGGCGTCGTCGTGCACGAGCTGGTCCAGGTGAGCCAGGACCTCGAGAGCCTGTTCCTCGAGCTCACCACATCGATGACCACTGATGGCCAACCTGTGCCGGCGGTGACCCGATGACAACCATGCCGCGCCTCGTGCGCGCCGAGCTCTTCAAGCTCCGCACCACGCCCGGCCCGTGGGTGTGCTTCGCGATCGTGGTCCTGCTGACCGGGCTCGGCGTCACGACCTCGTTCATCGTGGGCCACCACGGCATCGTGCACTTCACCGCGCCGACGACCACGACCCAGTTGCGGCGCCTCATGGGTGCGGGGTACACGGCGGCGATCGTGATGGCTCCGGTCCTCGGCGTGCTCTGCATCACGACGGAGTACCGCCACCGGATCCTCACCGCGACCCTGCTGATCCACCCGCGCCGCCCGGACGTCCTCGTCGCCAAGGTGCTCGCCTCGGCCGTCTGGGGCCTGCTCATGGCGGTGGTGTCCTTCGTGATGATCGGGGCCATGGGCATCCCCCTCCTCGTCGCCGAAGGGGGATCGCCCTCGCACCTCTTCAGCCAGGTCGGCCCGGTGATGCCGGGGATGCTCGCCGCGTACGTCCTCCTCGCCATCTACGGGATGGGCATCGGCACCCTGGTGCGCAACCAGATCGCCGGCGTGATCCTCGCCTTGGGGCTCAGCCTCGTCCTCGAGCCCATCATCGTGGCGATCTTCAGCTCCCTCGCCCACATGGACGTGAACTTCCTCCCCACACGCGCGACGCAGGCGCTCGCAGGCAGCCTCTCGGCGCGCGGTCCGGGCGGCGGCGCGGGCGGGACAGCCCGTGCGCTGCTCAGCTGGTGGCTCGGGGCGATCGTGCTCGTCCTGTGGGGCACGGGGACCGCGGTGCTCGGCTACTTCACGACGTTCCGCCGCGACGTCACCTGAGCACGCCCGCAACGTGACGGGTCGCACCCAACCCGCACGCGGCCCGGCCGGCCAGAGGACCTCCAGCGTCTCGAACAGCGGGCAGCCCACCACCGTCGCGACGCCAGTCCGATGGGCGTGCTGGAAAAGACCGGGAGTCCGGATGGTCCCGGCCGTCCTCCATGTGGGTACGCGTGCGCTCCACTACGCGGTCTCGGACAACGAGGACGCGCACGGGCCCGCCGGACCGGGGAGCCCCCCCGTGTGGGCGGTGAACGTCCACGGCTACCTCGCTGGCGGGCGAATGTACTGGCGGGAGAGCGCCTACCTCGCCGCTCAGCTCGGCTGGCGCGTGGTGAACCCGTGCCTTCCCGGGTACGGCGGCAGCGACCCGTTAGGCTGGCACGAGGTGTCCGTCGGCGCGCTCGCCGAGCAGCTCGCCTACGTGGTCGACCATCTGAACACTGGCCCGGTGGTCCTGCTCGGCCATTCCATGGGAGGCGCGGTCGCGATCCAGTACGCCCACGACCGGCCTCATGAGGCACTCGGCATCGTCTACCGCGACGGCGTCGCGACGCCGGCGTGGCGCAACCGCCGCGGCCCGGTCAAGAACGTGGTCGGCGTGGTCTCGCCCAACATGGCACCGTTCGCCGATCTGCTCGCGTCCTTCGTCGCCGACGTCCCCGACCTGCTGGCGGGGATGATCGCCACGGTCCCTTGCGACGTGGTCACCGTCCGCCGGAAGGTCCGCACCCTGGGCCTCACGCTGCCGGTCGGCGCCATGCTGATGACCGTCGACCTCCGCGACCAGGTGCGCGCACTGGCCGATGCGGGGCTCCCGATGCTCGCGGAGTGGGGCTCGTTCGACCGCGTCGTCGGCATCTCCGCCGCGGACGAGTTCGCTCGTTGCGCGCGCACGTCGGTCCAGTGGGTGCCGGGCGGCCACTCGTGGATGCTCGCCCGCCCTCAGGGGCAGGCCGACGTGCTCGCGCGTGCCGAACGCGGACGGCGTTTCATGACGCAGGTCGGCGAGCGCCGGCTCGAGTTGGGCCGGGCGGCACGAGCGTCGAAGCTGCGGTACCGCTGACAGCGCTCCGTGCCGCCGATGCACCGAGAGTCGGCGCGGGGCCCGCGGCGCCAGGCGCGGGGCCCGCGGCCAGCGGTCGCGCGTCACCCGGGGCCCGCGGTCGTGCCCGATCCTGCGCGCCGCTCCTCGGCGAGGCGCCGGTAGAAGTCGGCGTCGGGGCACGGATCGGCGCGCGCGCCCGCGGCCGGGTCGTTCCCCGAGCAGTCGTCGGGCGCAGTGCCGAGCCCGAAAACCGCGTCGGGCCACGTCGGATCACCGCCGCCTTCGAGGGTGAAGTAGAGGTAGCCGGCGACGGGGACGGCCCCGGCGGCGGCGACCTGGGCGCGCAAGTAGGATCGCCTGTCCCAGCCGTCCGCCCTGCAGAGCGCGCCGCGCGTCGCGAAGCCGTCCTCGACCCACAGAGCCGCCCCGGGCGTGGCCCGCTGCTGCTCGTGGCACCATGCGGCGAGGGCTCCCGGATCCGGGCGCGCCTCCCAGGGAGCCGGGGCACGCAGCCAGGGCAGGGGGGCCGCCTCCGCACGCAGCCAGGGCAGGGGGGCCGCCTCCGCACGCGGCGGGCACCACACGACGAGCAGCGCGTCGAACGGGTAGCCGCCCCGCCGCAGCGCTGCCGAACCGTTCGAGCCGGGCGCGTGGGTCCTGCCCGCGGCGAAGTGGTAGGCGATGTCCACGGCCCGACGCGGCGAGCGGCGGCGAAGCCGGCCGAGGCGAGGCGGGCCGCCTCCGCCGAAGGGGGCCGTGGCCGCGGCCAGACGCCGCCACGCCAGCTCGCCGAGGTCGCCGGGCACGGTCACCTGGTCGTGGCGAGCCCGCCGCGCGTCGATCCACGCGTCGAGCTCCTCACGCTCCACGCCGAGCGCGGGCGCGCACAGCAGATCCACCATGAGCCGGTGCCAGTCGTAGGAAGCCGACACCCGCAAGCCGAACAGGACGACGGCGTCGGGCTGGACCTCGTGGATCGCGGCGTACGAGAGGACGTGCGCGCTGAGCGCGTTGTCGACGACGGCCCATGCGTCCGACAGCGCGCCGACCCGCCGTGGGGGATGACGGCCGTCGACCCATCCTGCGAGGGCCACGAGGTTCGGCTGGCGCAGCGTCACCCAGTGCCGGCAGGAAGTGCCGAGCCGGGCGACGAGGCGCTGGGCGTGCGAGGCGAACCGGTCGGGCGACCCCGGCGTGAGCCAGAACTCCTCGCCGAGCCACCCGGGGGTCGCCACGTCGTGGAGGACGCCGACGGGCGTGATCCCCCGCTCGGTGGCGGAGGCGAAGATCGACGCGTACCGGTCGACGGCGCCCTCGTCGAGACGTCCCGGAGCCGGCTCGACCCTCGCCCACTCGACGGAGAGCGCGAGAACCTCTGCGCCGGCGGCAGCGGCCAGCTCGAGGGCGCGCTCAGGGTCCGCCCAGACCCCCCCACCCGGGACCTTCGGAGTCGGCACCTTGCCAGCCCGCTCCCAAGGACTCCACTGGTTGGCCGGTTCTCCAGGGCCGTTGAAGCCGCCCTCCAGCCGGTAGCCCACGGCGCTCACGCCGAAGAGGGGCTGCCGCACGGCCAAAGCATTGCACGGCTCCGGCGTCACGGCTCCGGCGTCACGGGTCCGGCGTCACGGCTCCGGCGGCGATGGGGTCGGCACGGTCGAGCGAACCCGAGCCTTCCGGCTTCGCGGAGGTAGCGTCCTGCGGGCGGTGCGCGCGGCACGCGGCACCTCGCGCCGCCTCCGGTGGGCGCCGGCGGCGCCCGCACGGTCACGAGAGGAGCGCCCGCCCGCGAGTGAAGGGCGGCAGCACAGGGAGGAGCTGCAGCCATGGCAGACGAGGTCCTGAGGGAGCGCCGAGGGCACGTGGAAGTCCTCACGATCAATCGCCCCGAGGCCCGCAACGCGGTCAACGGCGCGGTGAGCCGAGGGCTCGCCGACGCGTTCGACCAGCTCACCGACGACGCGGACGCCTGGGTCGTGGTCCTCACGGGCAGCGGGGACAGGGCCTTCTGCGCGGGGATGGACTTGAAGGCCTTCGCAGCCGGCGAAGGTGCCGAGGTCATGAGCGCCAACGGCGGGTTCGGCGGGATCGCTCGCCGCGACTTTCCGAAGCCGGTCATCGCGGCGGTCAACGGCTCGGCCCTGGCCGGCGGGCTCGAGATCATGCTCTCGTGCGATCTCGTCGTGGCGGCGCACCACGCGACCTTCGGGATCCCCGAGGCGAGACGCGGGCTCATCGCGGGTGCCGGCGGCCTCTTCCGCCTCCCGAGGCGCCTCCCTCTCTCCATCGCCCTCGAGCTCGCGCTCACCGGCGACCCCATCGATGCCGATCGGGCGTACCAGCTCGGCCTCGTGAACCGCGTCGTCCCCGGGGGCCAGCTCCTGGAAGAGGCGCTGGCCCTGGCCGGGCGGATCGCCGAGAACGCCCCCTTGGCCGTCCGCTACTCGAAATCGGTGATGCTGCGCGCGGTCGACGCCGACGAGGAGACGGGATGGAGACTGACCGACGAGGCGGTGGGGGTGGTCTTCCGCTCGGCCGACGCCATGGAGGGCTCCGTCGCGTTCGCCGAGAAGCGCAGTCCCAACTGGCGGGGGTGCTGACCGCTCGCAGGTCGGTGCGTGACGGGGCTGAGCCCGGCAGCAGGGCCCGGCCAGGCGCCCGCGACCACCGGGCCTCCGGCTGGATTAGCCTTGAGTTGGCGGGCACGCGTCCGCCGAGGCAAGGAGAAAGCGATGTTGGCAGACATCTTCGGCCCCGACCTCCTCATCGTCCTCATCGTCCTGGTGGTCGTCCTGTTCGGTGGCGCCGCGATCCCGAAGCTCGCGCGCAACCTCGGTTCGGCCAAGCAGGAGTTCGAAAAGGGGATGAAGGAGGGGTCGACGGCGAACGACACGACCCCCGCGTCGGACAACACGACGTCCTCCTAGCACGCCTGCAACCGGCTGCCTGGTTGTCCCCAGCCCCGCGACGGCAGGGGCGCTGACTGCTGCGTGCGCCCACAGAGGTCCCGCGCCGTCTACCTGCTACTTCGAATTCTCGGAGCGGGTTGGCTAGTCTGCCAACCCGTGGACCCGCCGTCCGGCAACCCCTCCGCCGCTCTCGACACGCCACCGCGGCATGGGCCGACGGGCGCGCTCGGCCGTCTCCCCTCGCGCCGATCGCGTCTGTGGGCGGTTGCCGCGGCGGCGGCGGGAGGGCTCCTCCTGGCGGGATGCAACCTCCCCACCTTCGGAGAGACCAAGCCGATCACGAGCCAGGGGCAGGACTCCCTCAAGCTCTGGCAGGGCTTCTTCATCACCGGCGCCGTCGTCTTCGTCATCGTCTTCTCGCTCATCGCCTGGGCCTCCATCCGGTACCGCCGGCGATCGCACGCGATCCCCCGCCAGACCCAGTACCACACCGTCCTCGAGATCTTCTACACCGTGATCCCGATCATCATGGTGCTCGTCCTGTTCGGCTTCACCTTCGTGTCTGAGAACAACGTGGACGCGCTGCCGGCGCCCAAGGTGTCGGTGACAGTGACCGCGTTCCAGTGGGGCTGGAGATTCCACTATGCCAAGCAGGACGTGACAGTGATCGGCGTCGAGCTGCAAGATCCCGAGATGGTCCTCCCGCAGGGTGAGACCGTACGGATCTCCCTCCGGTCCCACGACGTCGTCCACGGCTTCTTCGTCCCCGCGTTCGACTTCAGCCGCTACGCACAGCCGGGCATCACGAACAGGTTCACGGTGAACCTCCACACACTGGGCACCTACCGGGGGCAGTGCACGCAGTACTGCGGGCTCTTCCACTCCTTGATGCGCTTCCGCGTGAGGGTCGTCACGCCCGCCCAGTTCGCCGCCTGGTTGCGCAGTCACCGCTCGGGCGGCACCTCGAGCCGCGCGTCGCTCACCGCATCGGCAGGAGGCGCGGGCAAGTGACCGACGTGATCATCCCGCAGGTCGCCGGCGGGGAGTACGCCCACGTCCACGAGGAGCACGGGCCGACCGGGCTCATGAAGTGGATCACGACGACCGATCACAAGGTGATCGGGATGAGCTACATGATCACCTCGGTCGCGCTCTTCTACATCGCGGGGCTGCTCGCACTGGGCATCCGCGTGCAACTCACGACACCGCACGGCACGTTCATCTCGTTCCAGCAGTACAACGAGCTCTTCACGATGCACGGCAGCATCATGATGTACCTGTTCGCCGGGCCTTTCGCGTTCGGCGGCCTGGCGAACTACATCGTCCCGCTCCAGGTCGGCGCCCCCGACATGGCGTTCCCGAGGCTGAACGCGCTCAGCTACTGGCTCTACCTTGGCGGCTCGATCATGATGCTGATGGGCTTCGGGGTCGCCGGCGGCACGGCGGACTTCGGCTGGGTCGCTTACGCGCCGCTGTCCACCTCCACCTACACCCCCGGGTTGGGGGAGGACCTCTGGATCATGGCGCTGGTCCTCACCGGCTTCTCCGCGATCTTCACCGGTGTCAACCTCATCGCGACGATCTTCTACCTGCGAGCGCCGGGCATGACGATGTTCCGCATGCCCATCTTCACCTGGAACATGCTGGTAACCGGCATCTTGATCCTCATCGCGTTCCCGGTGCTGACCGCCGCGCTGGTCATGCTCTTCTGCGACCGGCACTTCGGGACGAAGATCTACGCGGTGACCGGGTGTCATACGACGGCCGGCATCGTCGATGCCCACGCCTGCGGCTCGGCCGTGCTCTGGCAGAACCTCTTCTGGTTCTTCGGGCATCCGGAGGTGTACATCCTCGCGCTCCCGTTCTTCGGCATCGCGACGGAGATCTTCCCGGTCTTCTCCCGCAAGCCGGTCTTCGGCTACAAGGGGATGGTCTTCGCGACGATGTCCATCGCCGCGCTCTCCACTGGGGTGTGGGCCCACCACATGTTCACCACCGGCACGGTGCTCCTGCCCTTCTTCTCGCTGATGAGCCTCTTGATCGCCGTGCCGACCGGCATCAAGTTCTTCAACTGGATCGGCACGATGTGGCGCGGGCAGCTCGTCTACACCACGCCCATGCTGATGTCCATCGGCTTCCTCTTCGCGTTCTTGATGGGTGGCGTCACCGGGGTCATGCTCGCCTCCCCACCGATCGATTTCTTCGTGCACACAACGTATTTCGTCGTCGCACACTTCCACCAGGTGCTGTTCGGCACGGCGGTCTTCGCAGGCTTCGCGGGGTTCTATTACTGGTACCCGAAGATGTTCGGCCGGATGTTGAACGACCGTCTGGGCAAGGTGCACTTCGTGCTGTTGTTCGTCGGGTTCTGGGTCACCTTCATCCCGCAGTACGTCCTCGGGCTCCACGGCATGCCCCGGCGCGTGGCGAGCTACCCGACGGGGCTCGGGTGGCAGTCGTGGAACATCGCGTCGACGATCGGCGCGTTCATGATCGCGACCTCGTTCATGGTGCTGCTCGTGAACGTCTGGGTGTCCTGGCGCTATCCGGTCCCGGCGGGTGACAACCCGTGGGACGCGCACACGCTCGAGTGGTTCACGACGTCCCCTCCGCCGCACCACAACTACACGCACCTCCCCCAGATCCGGTCGGAGCGACCGACCTGGGACTACAACCACCCTGACGCCCCCACCATCCTCCACCGCCACGGCCCCGGCCATCCGAACGGCCACGGCCCCTATGCCGGGGACGGAGGGGGACCGACGCATGGGAACGGCTCGGCAGGAGTCGCCCCGGGGGTGCCGGCGACGTGAAGGTCGAATCCGCCTTCCTCCTCGGCATCGCGACGTTCTTCGGCGTCATCTCGATCTCCTACTGGTTCACCTCGTACGAGGACGGGGGCACGATGATGCTCGTCGGCGCGACCGCGCTGGGCGTCCTGCCGGGCTGCTACTACTACTTCTGGCACCGCCGCTTTCGCGGAAGCAAGTACTTCTTCTGGGGCAAGACCGACCGCGTCGTCGGGACACGGCCCGAGGACCGTGACGACGCGAGGATCGAGGACGGCGCAGGAGTGATCAGCGCCTTCCCCGGATCGAGCGTGTGGCCGTTCGTCTTCGGCTCGGGGGCCTTCGTCTTCCTGCTCGCGTTCGTCTTCGGCGTGTGGCTCGCGGCCGTGGGGATCTCCCTGATCGTGACGGCTCTCGTCGGTGTGACCGCCGAAAGCCGCCGGGGCGGCCGCCACTGATCGGTTCCGCGGCCGATCATCGCGACGGCGACAACGCTTGGATCGCCGTCGCCCTTTTCGAGTCCGGCGCCGTGCAGTGGCGCTTCGGAAACGAGCGGGGACCGAGCGAACCTTCACCGCGGGAGGAAGGCCACTACTTCCTCGGCGAAGCGGCGGCGCTCTCGAGTGACCAGTGAGAGATGCCCGCCGGGAACCTCCACGAAGGTGGACCCGGCGATCGCCGCGTGCATCTCTCGCGCCAGGACGAGAGGCGTGATGTGGTCACGCCGGCCGTGAAGGATGAGAGTGGGGACGACGATCTCACCCAAGCGGGCAGCGGCGTCGTAGGAGGTGGACGCCTGCCGCTGGCACTCCCAGGCCCACCGGGGTTGCCTCTCGCCGGGCGTCGGGAGCCGGCTCACTACCTCCATTGCCAGCCAGCGGCGACTGAGCATGCGGCTCTGCGGCGTGCTGGCACTCGTGGCGGCCAGGATGAGCCGGCGCACGCGTGTCGAATGGTCCAGCGCGAGGCTCAACGCGATGCGCCCGCCCATGGAATAGCCGAGCACGACCGCTTGCTCGATCCCGAGCGCGTCGAGCAGCCCTGCCGCATCGTCGGCCATCTGCTCGACGGTGTAGGGACCGGGCGGCTTGTCGCTCCGTCCGCCACCGCGGGGGTCGAACAGGACCACCTGGCACGTGGCGCCGAGTGGTCCGGTGATCCCCCCGAAGAGACGCGTGTCGGCTCCCAGCCCGGGGACCAGCAGGAGCGGCGGCCCCGTGCCGAAGTCCTCGTAGTACAGCTCGATGCCATTGACGGTCGCACGGGGCATGCCCGTCAAGTGTGTCTCGCCCGTGCCGAGCCCTGTCCAGCCTGGAACGGCGCTGGTGCGGTGGGGGGGCACTCTCTCCGGTGCCGGGTCAACGCCATCGGCGGCACTATTACTCCAGGGACGGTTACCTGCGAACGCGCCGGACGCCCGACTCCGCCGTCGCGGTGGTCGCCCCGGCGCCGACCGTCTGAGGCTGCTCGATGCGCAGCGGGACGGGTTCCGGCTCGAGCTCTTCGTGCTCGTCGCCAGGCCGCGCCTCCGCGAGGACGGCCACGTACTCGCCCTCGGCGGTCCGCGACACGACCATCGCCCGCTTGCGCTTCACCGCACCGGGCACTTCCTGCATCTCGACGCAGATCTTCCAGGTGACCACACTGGCGATGATCGGCACGACGACGACCGCGATCCTGAAGAACCACAGCACCGCGTTCAGCGAGAGGTGGAAGTAGTTCGCCAGGACGTCGGTCGAGCTGGCGGCGAAGACCGTGAAGATGAGAGCGATCATCGCGGCGCCCGCCGCCGTCCGCTTGGGGCGGTCACGAGGACGGTCGAGAAGGTTGTGGAGCGCGTAGTCCTTGGTGAACCGCCGTTCGATCATGGGCCACGCCAGACAGACGTTGAAGATGAGCCCGGGGAAGATGACCGCTGGGAGGAACACTTCCCAGGGGATCGTGTGGCCCCAGCCCGTGAACTCCCACGACGGCATGACGCGCAGTGCGCCGTCGAGCCATCCCATGTACAGGTCCGGCTGGACGGCGTAAGAGATCTTGGTCGGCTCGTAGGGTCCGAACTGCCAGATGGGGTTGATCTGCGCGTAGCCGCCGAGGACGCCGAGGACGCCGGTGACCATGAGCATGAAGCCGGTCGTCTTGGCCGCGAACTGGGGGAACATCGGGGAGCCGACGACGTTGTGCTCGGTCCGGCCCTGGCCTCGGAACTGGGTGTGCTTCTGGCGGACGAGCAGGCCGAGGTGCGCGCCGATCAACCCGATGATGATCAGCGGCAGGAGCAGGACGTGGACGATGTAGAACCGCTCCAGGATTGCCGTGCCCGGGTACGGACCGCCGAAGAGGAAGAACGCGAGGTAGCTGCCGACGAAGGGGATCGACAGGAGGATCGAGTACGCGATCCGGATGCCGGTCCCCGAGATGAGGTCGTCAGGGAGCGAGTAGCCGATGAAGCCGTTCAGGATCGCGAGGATGAGGAGGACGATCCCGATCGTCCAGTTGAGCTCCCGCGGCTTGCGGAAGGCGCCGGTGAAGAAGATCCGCGCCATGTGCACGACGATCGAGCCGACGAACACGTCTGCCGCCCAGTGGTGGACCTGGCGCATGAGCAGGCCGGCGCGCACCGAGAACGAGATGTTGATGGTGGAGTAGTACGCCTCCGACATGCGCTGCCCGTCCAGGGGCTTGTAGGGCCCGTGGTAGACGACCTGGGTGCTCGAAGGCACGTAGTAGAACGTGAGGAAGATCCCGGTCACGACGAGCACGACGAAGGAGTAGAGCGCGACCTCGCCCAGCATGAACGACCAGTGGTCCGGGAAGATCTTGTCGAGCAGGGCACGGCCGCCCTTGGCGATGCCGACCCGGTCGTCGAGCTCGTTGATCGCCTGCTGGACTCGGCCGTAGGCGCCCAGCTTCTGGCGCGCCTCGCGGCGCGTGCGCGGCCGGCTCTCGGTCACAGCCATCCGGTCGCCTCCGTGCGAGTGTCCCGAGCAGCGGTCATGTGGCGCTCGCCCTTCCGTTGCCCTGTGTCGTGCGCTCCCAGAAGCCGGGGCCGACCGGCTGGTCGAAGCCCTCCCTGGCGCGGAGGAAGCCGTTCGAGTCGAAGTAGACGGGCAGCTGCGGGAGGGGCCGGGGCGCGGGACCGAACACCGGGAAGGCGCCGTCGCGCACGTTGAACATGGACTGGTGGCACGGGCAGACGAGCAGCTCGAGCAGTTGCTCGTAGAGGCCGACCGGGCAGCCGAGGTGGGTGCAGACCTTGGAATAGCAGACGTAGCCGTCGGGAGCCCAGTCCCCCCGCCCCTTCATGGTGACGAGCGTGGTCGACTGGACGCGGATGAGCACCGCCTGGTCGACGGCCTGCGCTGTCAGTGTGTTCTCCTTCCCTTGCGGGAAGACGGTGAGCAGCCCCCCAACCTGCATGTCTGTCCGATGAACGGGCTTGCCGTAGAGGTCGACGAGAAGCGACCCCTTCTTCCAGTTCGTCTTGAACAGGCTCGACCCCGGCTTCGGCCCGAGGGAGCGCAGAAGGGGGAACGCCGCCACGACCCCGAAGATCCCGAGTCCCGTGGCGAGCATCGCGCCGAGGAGCTTCCGGCGCTTCACGACGATGCCGGTCCGCTCCACGATGGCCGCCGCCATGGCCTGGCGGTCCCGGGCGCTGGACTCCAAGGGGTGGCGCTCTTCGACGAACGGCCCGCGGGGCATCAGGTACTTGCCCCACGCGGCGAGGCCGAAACCGAGGAAGAAGAGCCCGCCGAAGAGCGTCCCGGCGAGGACCTGGGTGTTCGCTCCCTCGACGAACGCGCCCCCGAACGCGGCGACGCCGGCGATGCCGGCGAGGAAGCAGAGCCCGATGATGCCCTCCACCCGGCGCGGGTCGGTTGCAGCGTCGGCCAGGTGAGGGTCGTCGGCGGGCACGGCCGGCAGCAGCGGTACCCCCGCCCCGTGGCCGTCCGCTGTCCCCGCCCCGTGGCCGTTGTCGGTCCTGGCGGCGTCGACCTCCCCGGGGATGCGGGCTTCGTCCAGCTCGCTCATCTTCGTGTGCCGTCCACCGGCGTCACTTCGCCCTGTCCCCGATCCAGAAACCGACCAGCATGAGGCCACCCACGCCGAAGAGGAGTGCCACGAATCCCTCGGTCACGGGTCCCACGCCGCCCAGGCCGAAGCCGCCCGGGTTCGAGGGGTGCTGGATCTTCTCGGTGACGTAGGCGACGATGTCGCGCACCTGGGCGTCCGAGAGGTTCCCCGTGAAGCGCGGCATGTTGCCGGGTCCGGTTCGGATGGCCTCGGCCACCTGCCGGGCCGTCGCGACGTGGAGGGAGGGCGCGAAGGTGCCGTAGGCGAGCGCGTCGCCGGCGCCCGTGATGGTGTGGCACGCGGCGCAGTTGAGCGCGAAGAGTGTCGCACCCCTCCTCAGGCTCGCCCCCTTCAAGTTCACATCGGGGATGTAGGGCGCCGACGGGGCGAGGGAGTTGATCCAGGCCGCCACCTCCTCGGCCTCCTTCTTGGTGAGGCGGGGGGGCTTCTCTGTCGCCTGGACCTGAAGCGGGGTCGCCGCAGGCATGCGCCCGGTGGTCACCCAGAAGTCGACCGTCGCCGGTCCGACGCCGCGCAGCGAGGGGGCCGCGGAGCTCCCCTGTGCTGTCGCGAGGTGGCAGCTCGAGCAGTTCTCCTCGAAGAGCTTGTGGCCGGCGGCGATGTAGGTGGACGGCGGGAGGCGGTAGACGATGGAGGAGTCCCCGTACTGCACCACCGTTCCGTGCAAGCACTCGAGGTGCGCAGGTGTGCTGTTCTGCGGGGATCCGGAGTCCTTCGGGGACCTGTACCCGATCCGCTGGGCGTCTTGAACGCACGCAGGCGCGTGCGGTGTCACGCGCGGCTTTGTGTTCACGAAGTGCGTCCCGCCCGCTGTCAGGAAGGCGGACCGGCCTGTGCGCGCGGGAGGCTTGGTTGTCGTGACACCGGACGCCGTCTGTGTGCTCGACGCCGTCTGTGTGCTCGAGGAGTGCCGCGCCGCGTGCGACCGGGACCGCGGCGCGGCCTGCGCGCCTGACGCCAACGAGAGCGCGCTGCCGAGCCCGACGGTGAGCAGCAGCGCGGCCGGCAGCACGTACCGGCTCTTCTTCGATCGACGGATCACGGGGCCGCCCCTACTTCAGCAGGAACAGGCAACTGTAGAGGCCGATCCACACGATGTCGACGAAGTGCCAGTAGTAGCTGACCCCCTGGAAGACCGCGAGCTCACCGGGGTCGCCGCCCCGACCCTTCATGCGCCCGAGCAGGAACATCATCGCGACCAGCCCGATGAAGACATGGAGGCCGTGGAGACCGGACATGATGTAGAACAGCGAGCCGAAGGCGTTCGTGCTCCACCGGGTGGTCTGCGAGACCCACTCGTAGAACTGGTTCCCGAGGAACATGAAGCCGAGCACCATCGTCGCCCCGATCCAGGCACGCGCGGCCCGGCGGTTCCCCCGCTCCTCGAGGAACACCGCGTACTGCATGGTGAAGCTCGACGAGACCAGGATCGCCGTGAAGATCCCGGCCTGTACCACGTCGAGCTTGGTCCCCACCGGCGGCCAGGGGTGGTCGTTCGCCCGGATGGTGAAGAACGCGGCGAAGAGGCCGCTGAAGAACATGAGCTCCGAGCCGAGCCAGATCATGACGCCGACGGCGAGCATCGGCGGACGGTCGTGCACCAACCGAGCAGGCTTGCCCGGCTGCGGGACCGAGATCGCCTGGCTCACGGGCCTATTTCCTAGTCGACCCCGCCGCCTCGGCGCCAACCTCCTGCACAGGTGCGCACGGTGGGCGCTCGGAACCAAAGGGCCTGTTCGGCAGGTTGATCGGCGCAGTGACCGGCGCGATGGCCGGCGCGGTGGCCGGCGCGGTGGCCGCACCTCCGGCCGCGCCGCTCTCAGCTGACGACGAGCCCCTCGGGAAGGTCCCTCCCGTGCACGACCGCGAGCCGCC
>JAJZMD010000126.1 GCA_021803085.1 Actinomycetes bacterium | reverse complement strand
CCAGGAGATCACCCTTGCCGGGTGACGCCTGGGCGATCTCGCTGGCCCAGGCTTCCGCGGTGGTCGACGGCGCGCTCCGCCACGGCGAGGAGCGGGGCATGGCGCCGCTGACGGTGGTGGTCCTCGATCCCGGCGGCTACGTGGTCGCCGCCAAGCGGTCGGATGGATCGTCCATCATGCGCGTCGACGTCGCGACCGCCAAGGCGTGGGGGGCGCTGGCCATGGGCTGGCCGGCCCACGAGCACGTCGCACGGGCCGGACGGATGCCGGAGTTCTTCGCCGCACTGGGCACGTTGTCGGGGGGCCGGATGCTGCCGGTGGCCGGGGGCGTGCCCATCCGTCGCGCGTCGGGACCGGTGATCGGTGCCGTCGGCATCTCGGGGGACACCTCCGACAACGACGAGGCGTGCGCGGTGGCCGGCATCGAGGCAGCCGGGCTCTCAGCCTGGCTCGACATGCCCGAAGGCTGAGCCGAGGGGAAGGCTGAGCCGAAGGCACAGCTGAGCCGGAGAGACGAGCTCCGCCGGGCCCGACGAGCGGCGCTACGAAGCCGATGGCTCCTTCGGCGGGACGACGGGCAAGAGCAGCGACGACGGATGCTCGCCCCCGGTGTGCAGCGTGACCTCGCCGCCGAAGACAGCGGCCGGCCGGTCGACCGGGTCGTCGTGCGTGAAGGGCCCGACTCCCCGGTTGGCGTAGTAGAAGGACTTGGCGAACTCCGAGAGCGGCCCCTGGTACTCGTAGTCCCTGCCCCGTACGCTCAGCACCACGCGGTAGCCCGGGGGGACGACGATGGAGGTCGGCCAGATCTCCACGTCGAGGCGGACCACCTGCCCGGGCACCAACGGCTCGGCGAGGTCGTGGGTGTGGAAGGGGCGCCAGGGGAGCGACCGCTCCGCGTCGAGCCGGCGATGGGACGCGCGCAGCCATCCCTGGGCGACCGGGGTGTTGGGGTCGAGCGCCCCCTGGAAGGTGACCTCGTCGCCCTGAGGGTCGAACACCCGCACCACGAGGAAGAGGTCGGCATCGGCCGTCGACGACGAGACGTAGAGGGTGGCCGCCATCGGGCCGGTGAGCTCGGTCTCCTCCTCCATGGCGGGGAGCGAGAAGTCCACGCCGTCGCCGAGCGCGTCGTAGGTGAGCGTCGCGGGCTCCCCCGGCTCGCCCCCCAGGCGCCTGCCGGCGGCGTCGAGGTACACGGTCGTCCACTGCGTGCGCGCGAGCGGCCACTCGGACTCGTCGCGCACGACGAAGCGCTCGCCGGGGTGGCGGACGTTGAGGCGGACGCGCGGCCCCTGCTCCCAGCCGTTGGGCTCGCCCTTCAGGTAGTGGTCGAAGAACTGGCGCTGCAGGGTGACCCCGTAGTCGGTGTAGAAGTGGGTCCAGTGCTCGAGCCCGTGGACCTCGAGCCACTTCTCCTCGGTCGACGCCTGGGTGAACCCCTCGAAGTTGCCCCTCGGGTGCAGCCCCTGGCCCCCCCAGTTGGCGGCGGACAGGAACGGGGTGGTCACCTTGGTCCAGTCAGCCGAACGCTCCCGGTACCAGGGACCGTCGAGGTCGCGGCGTCGCAGCTCGCCGGCGACGTCGACGCGGCTCGCGGCGAGCTCGGCTGCGGAGAGGTCCTCGTCGCCGGCCACGTGGCGCCCCGTGTGGGGGTTGACCGCCGACCGGGATCCCACCCCGTACTGCACGCTCTCGACCTGACGCTCGTACCAGTTGGCCGTGAACTCCGACAGGATCCCGCCGTGCCGGCAGCAGTCCCGGTAGAAGTCGCCGAACCCTTCCCAGGGGATCATCGCGGCCAGGTGCGCGGGCGCGAGGCCGGCCACGTGCCACTGGTTGATCGCGTAGTAGGAGATGCCGCTCACCCCGACCTTCCCGCTGCACCACGGCTGTGCCGCCGCCCACTCGATGCATGCCGCGAAGTCCCTCGCCTCCCGGGGCGACCACACGTCGACGACGCCGGGGGAGCGCCCCGCGCCGCGCGAGTCGACCCGCACGCAGGCGTAGCCGTGGGGCACCCACTTCTCGGGGTCGGCCACCTCCCAGCTCTGGTAGCGGTTGGAGGAGCCGGCGGCGACATCGGGATGCTCGCTCACCATCTTCTGCCACTGCGGCCCGTAGCCCTCCTGGAAGGCCAGGCCCTTGGCGTAGGGGCCGTAGGACACGATGGCGGGGTGGCGGCCGGCGGCGGCGGGGCGGAAGACGTCGGCCGAGAGCTCGGTCCCGTCGTCCATGGCGATGGCGACGTCCCAGTCGATCCACATGCTGCCGACCTGCTCGCTCGACGTACCCGCAGGTCCAGGCGTCGTCATCGTGCCTCCTCGTATGGGTGATGCCGCCTCGGCTGGCGCGCCACGCCTCGCGGCGGCGTCCGGCGCCGCTCCGGCAGCGGCCGGCCGGCGCCTCCAATGCAATAGGCTATCTGAACTCGTTGCAATGACGACAGGGAGGACCGCGTGACGACCCGTCCGTACGGCGTGGGCAGCTTCTCGGTCGACTGGGAGCAGCGGTACGACTTCGATCGTCTCCGCACCGAGCGGGTGCGGCGTGCACAAGAGGCCATGGCCGAAGCCGAGCTCGACGGCCTGCTTCTGTGGAAGTCGGAGAACGTCCGCTACGTCACGTCCCTCAGGTGCCAGATCATCGCGGGCAAGAGCTCCATCCTGAACGGCGTGCTCCTCGCCCGGGAGGGACCGCCTGTGCTCCTGGCGTCCGGGGGCGAGGTCGACAGGGCGAGGTACATGCCGTGGCTGGGCGCGGTGCACGCGGTCCCCGTGATGGAGCAGCGCGAGCTCGTGGAGGGATTCGTCCGTGAGACCCTGCGGCCGCTGCTCGCAGAGCACGGGATCGACGTCGGTCGCCTGGGGATCGACCAGGCGAGCATCGCGCTGCTCGAGCTCCTCGGGCAGCATCTGCCGGCTCTTCGCATCGCCGACGGCGACCGCCCGATGCAGCTGGCGCGCATGGTGAAGACGCCCGAGGAGGTCATGATCGTCGAAGAGGCGTGCGCGATCGGCGACAGCGTGACCCAGCGGGCGCTCGACGAGACGCGTGCCGGGCGCCGCGAGTGCGAGGTCGCCGGTGACGCGATGCAGACGCTCTACTACCTCGGCGGCGAGATGCCCCACGTGGTGACCCCGTTCGTCGCCTCAGGCGAGCACATGGCCCCGCCGCACCGGTTCGCGACCGACAAGATCCTGCGCAACCAGGACCTGTGCTTCATCGACATCGGAGCCATGTGGAACGGCTACTTCGCCGACATCGGCCGGTGCACCGTCGTCGGCCGGCCGACCGACCGGCAGCGCCAGGTCTACCAGGCCGTCTACGAGGGGCTCCACGCCGGCATCGACCAGCTCCGGCCGGGCAACACCACGGAGCACGTCGCGGCGGCGGTCCGCCGGGCGGTGGCCGGCTACGGCCTGGAAGAGCATCTCTTCTCGCTCTTCATCGGACACGGCATCGGGGTCGGAGCCAACGAGCCCCCGTACATCGGCGAGACGCTGCCCGGTGCCCGGCCCGCCGAGCTGCGAGCGGGGATGCTGTTCGCCATCGAGCCGCTGGTGTGGGTCGAGGACTCCGGCGGCGTCGGCGTGCGGATCGAGGACATGGTGCTCGTCACCGAGGGAGCGCCACGGGTGCTCAGCCGGGTCGAGTACGAAGAGTCGCTCCTCGCCTGACCGCTCCAGGACGCCGGGTGAGGGCCCCGGCGACCATCGTCTTCGGGGTGGGGATGGAGTGCGCCACCGACGGGGAGCGCTCCATCACGGTCACGGCGACGGTCGGGCTGGCGGGTTCGGCGAGCGCCGCTCGATGACGGCGTGGACGCTTGCGGGGTCTGCCTCGCTCCACCCTGCGTCGCGGGCGCGCTCGTGCAGCTGCGCCGCCGCCTCGAACACAGGCAGCACGCAGCCGGCGCTCCGCGCGAACTCGCGGATGATCCCGATGTCCTTCAAGAAGGTGCGGACCCGCATCGTGGGCGGCTCGTACTCCTCGGCGACCATCGCCGGCCCGCGCACCTCGAGCATCCGGGAGTCCCCCGCCCCCGCCACGAGGGCCGGGAGCGCGACGGCGGGGTCGATGCCGCCACAGCGGGCGAGGACGAGGGCCTCGGCAGCCGAGGCGTTGTGGATGGTGACGAGGTGGTTGGCCACGAGCTTCATTCGGGTTCCGTTGCCGAAGGAGCCCAGGAAGAAGACGGCTTTGCCGCACGCGGCCAGGAGCGGCTCGACGGCGGCGGCGCAGCGCTCGTCTCCGCTCAGGTAGAAGACGGCGTCACCGCGCGCCATCTGGGCGCCCGTGCCGCTGATCGGGCAGTCGAGCAGCTCGATCGAGACCCCTGCCAGCTGCGCGCGGCCATGCTCCTTCGACTCGAGCGAGAGCGTGCTCGTCTCGACGGCGATCGTGGCCCGGGAAGACGGCTGCGCCGTCAGGCCGTCGGGGCCGCCCACGACCTCTTCGAACGCGGCTTGCGAGGGGAGCGAGAGGATGAGCACGTCGGCGCGCTCGGCCACCTCGGACGGGCTGCCCACCGGCGTCCCGCCCGCCTCGCCGAGCGCGGCGAGCTGCGCCTCGGCGACGTCGTAGCCGACGACCTCGTACCCGGCAGCGAGGAGGTGGCGGGCCATCGCGCCGCCCATCGTGCCGAGGCCGATCACGCCGGCGACGGGACGGGCCTGCGCGTCGGCGCCGTCGTCAGCAGCCCTCTCCGTCGTCCCGTCGGTGCGGGGGTCGCCCGGGCGTGCACGTGTCGTGCTCATCGGCGCTGCTGCCTCCTCTGTGCAGGTGGTCGGGTGGCCGGGAGCGCGTGTGTCCGCTGGCCGGCGAAGGCTCCGGTGACGGAGGCTCCCCGCGGGCTTTGCCCGCGGGGAGCCTCGGCCGTCACAGTTTCCCGCTGATGAACTTTGTGATCTGGGTCGGAGAGATTGTCTGGATCACGCTGATGAGACCCTTGGCTGTCCCCTTCGCGCGCACGACGCTCCAGCCGCCGATGACGTTGTGGTACTTGTTGAAGTTCATCGGGCCGCTGACGCCTGTGTAGTCGATCTTCTTGCCCTCCTTCAGGAGCTTCACGCCCTGGGCGTAGGTGGTGACCTTGATCCCCGGGGGGTTCGAGACCTGGTCGATCGCCTTGATGACCTTTGTCGATGTCAGGCTCTTCGCCTTGTCCATCGCCAGGGCGAAGTCGATCGTGCAGTCGTAGGCGAAGTTGGAGCCGGACTCGACCGCGTGGTGGTTCACCTTCGAGTAGGTGGACCGGAAGAGCGCGGACGCGCCGCTGAGCGCTGTGCTCCCGATGAACGAGACCATGTGCGCCTTCGACACGCTCGGTCCGATTGCCCGGACCACTGTTGTCCCGGCCATGAATGTGGTGCCGACCCACTTGAACTTGTTCAAGGCGCCGAGGGACTCCAGGTTCTTGAAGACAGCGGACGCGGTGGGGGGTGTGAGCTGGGTGAAGACCACCTGCGGGTGCGCTTTCACGATGGCCTCGATTGTCGAGCTGTAGGACGGGAGCCCCGCCTGGATCGACTTGGTCGCCACGATCTTGCCGCCCAGCCTCACGTAGGAGGACCTGATGAGGGGCTCGAAGCTCTGCGACGCCGCCGCGGAGGTGAAGAGCATGGCCGCCCGCTTGTACCCCTTCAGCATGGCGTACCCCGCCATCGCCACTCCCTGCTGGGAGTCGGACGGGTTGCACCGCCAGAGGTACTTGTTCGTGTTGTGGTCGAAGGCCGGTGTGCCGCCGTTCCACCCGTCGAGGATCTTGTCTCGCGTGAAGATCGGCTCGACGCCGTGGATCTCGAGGGTGATCGGGCCGATGATCGCGGCGGGGTGGTTGAGGGCGACCTCCTCGGCGAGAGCGGTGGCGGCGTCGGCAGGGTCGCCCTTGGTGTCGACCGGGTCGACCACGAGCTTCTTGCCGAGGATGCCCCCGGCCTTGTTGATCAGGTACGCAGCCGTCTCCGTCCCCTGGACGATCGGGACGCCGAGCGCCGCGTAGCTTCCGGTGAGGGGTCCCATTGCGGTGAAGTGGACCGTCCCGGTGAAATTGGCGCGTCGCCCGTGGGCGGTCGCGCCGTAGGCGCCACCGGCCCCGAGCACGCCCATGAGGGCGAGCGCTGAGACCCCGGCGACGCCGAGCACGGTGGCTCGTCTCGTGGTGCTGCCTTTCCTACGCATGGGCTTCCCCTTTGTGGTTGGTGGAACTCAGTCGGTGGAACTCAGTTGGTGGAACTCAGTTGGTGGAACTCAGTTGGTGGAAATCGGTCTGTGGTCGGCCGGTGGTCGGTCTGTGGTCGGCCGGTGGTCGGTCTGCGGTCGGCCGGTGGTCGGTCTGCGGTCGGCCCGGCGCCGGAGCCCCGGCGTGCCGCCCGCACCGGCTCTGGCAGCCGAGACCGTCTCAACCGCCGCCGATGTACAGCTGGATGAGATCCTTGTCCTCGAGCAGCTCGGGTCCCGGTCCCTCGAGGTTGTTACGGCCGTTCGTGAGGACGTACGCCCAGTCCGCGTCGCCGAGGGACCGCCGGGTGTTCTGCTCGACGACGAGGACGGCCGGGCCGGCGGCCTTGATCTCGAGGACGTGACCCCATACTTCGTCGACGACCTTCGGGGCGAGGCCGGCGGTCGGTTCGTCCAGCACGAGGACCTGGGGATCGAGCATCAACCCCCTGGCGAGGGCGAGCATCATCCGCTGACCACCCGAGAGCGTCCGTGCGGGTCGGCGCAGCGACGAGCGCAGATCGGGGAACATCGAGCAGAGCTGGTCGATGCGCTCCTTGCCGTCGCCATGGTGGATGTACCACCCCATCTCGAGGTTCTCCAGGACGGAGAGCGATGGGAAGACGTTCGAGAGCTGCGGCACGTAGGAGATCCCGAGGCGCACCAGGCGCTCGGGGACGACGTTGGTGATGTCGTCTTCACCGAGCAGCACCCTTCCGCCGGTCGTGCGCAGCACCCCGGCGATCCCCTTCAGGAGCGTCGACTTGCCGGCCCCGTTGGGCCCGACGATCGCCGTGAGCTCGCCTGGCTTGGCCCGGATGCTCACCTCCTGGACCACCGGCGTGCCGCCGTAGCCGACGGTCAGCTTCTCGACGGTGAGGGTGGGTCCCGTCGGGACGGACCCGTTGGAGCCCGGGCTTCCTCTCAGCGGCTCAGGCGGCACCGACGACCCCCAGGTAGGCGTCCTGCACGATCGGGTTGTCGCGCAGCTCGGCCAGCGAGCCGGTCGCCGCCACGCGTCCTTCGACCATCACGATGACCCGGTCGCAGATGCGCTCCACGAAACCGAGGTTGTGCTCGATGAGGAGGACCGTCGTGCCGTCCTCGACGAGGTTGCGGATGCCGCGCTCGATCTCCACCTGGAGGACCGGGTTGACACCGGCCATCGGCTCGTCGAGGAGGGCGAGCTTGGGTCGGGCGAGCGCGATCCGGGCGAACTCCAAGAGCCGTCGCTGGCCGCCGCTCAAGGTGTAGGCGTAGTCGTTGCGCAGCGGGTGGAGGCGGTACTGCTCGGCGACCGCCAGTGCGCGCTCGCGTGCAGCCCTCTCGGCGGCTCGCACCCTGCTCGGCGGCGTGAGCAGCGCCCGCCAGATGGTGTCCTTCCCCTCGGGCGGGATGGCGATGAGCAGGTTCTCGAGCACCGAGAGGCGCGGCCACGGCTTGGCCAGCTGGAAGCACCGGCTCAGCCCGCTGGCGAAGATCCGGTGCGGCGGGAGTCCCTGGATCTCGCGACCGTCGAACAGCACCGTCCCGGCGTCGGGCTTGAGCAGACCGCTCAGCAGCTCCACCACGGTCGACTTCCCCGCTCCGTTGGGACCGATGAGGCCGACCATCTCCCCCGCGCCGACTTCGAAGTCGCATCCGTCGACGGCCTTCACCCCACCGAAGTGCTTGCGAAGGCCGCGCACCTCGAGGAGCGGAGCGGGGGTGCCGTCATCCATCGCGCTCGACCTCGCGGCTGGTGCCGACGCCGACGCCGGTCGCTGTCGTGGGCCGTGCGAAGGACACGGCGGGGACCTCGGGGACGAGCGACGCTGGGCCACCCGTCCGGTCGATGGCCCTGCGCTCCCGGAGGAGGCCACCCGGTCGGAAGCGGAGCATGAGGATGATCCCGCTCGCGCCGAGGATCGAAGCGATCGAAGGTCCGATCGTCGAGTTGGACGTGAGCAGCGGGAAGAGCTGGGAGATCTGCGGAAGCGCCGACTCGATGAGGACGGACCCGATGATGACGCCTCTCGAGTTGGCCTGGCCGCCCACGACCACCCCGGCGATGAGCAGGGTGACCTCGGTCAGGCTCCAGGAGGCCGGGTTCCAGGCCAGGAGGTAGTTGGCGAACAGGGCTCCGCCGAAGGCGCCCACCGCGCCGCCGAGGGCGTAGCCGCGCAGACGGAGCCAGAAGAGGTTCCGACCGAACGCCGCGGCCGCCGTGTCGTTCTCCCGGACCGCCCGCAGCGAGCGTCCGAACGGGCTCTTGTAGATGCGCTCGAGCACCAGGTACGCGAGCAGGAGGCAGAAGATGCAGAGACCGAGATAGAAGTAGGAGTACCCTGTGGGTCCGAGGTGCAAGGTGGTGTTGAGCGGCTCGGCAAGGCCGTAGATCCCGATGTAGCCACCCAGCAGATGGTTGTCCACGCTGGTCACCGCGGTGAGCATGAGGGCGGTGCAGGCGGTGATGATGGCGATGTAGTCGCCTCGCAGCCGGCGCAGCGCGATCGTCCCCACCACGAGCGCGGCCGCCCCTCCGATGGCCGTCGCGACGAGCACCGACGGGATGAACGGCCAGTGGAGCCCGAGGATGTAGCTGTTGGGTGTGGTGGGGGCCGGGTGGGCTTTGGGCAGCTCCAGGACCATTGCCGCGTAGGCGCCGATCGCGACGTAGGCGTAGTAGGCGAGGTCGATCTGACCCACCCACCCCCACGAGACGTTCACCCCGAGGACGAGGATGGCGGTGATCGCACCCACGGTGCACACGGTGACGGTGTACTGGAGCATCAGGTGTTGCTCTCCGAGAGGGCGGTGACGATGCCCTGGGGGCGGAAGAGGAGCACCGCGACGAGGATCAGGAACGCCATCGACTCCTTGTAGGAGGGGTTGACGTACACCGCGCTCACCTCCATCACGAGGCCGATGACGAGGGCCCCGAGCATCGCGCCGTACATCTGGCCGATGCCGCCCACGATCGCAGCCGAGAAGATCACGAGGAGGTAGCCGAAACCGAGGGTCGGTGTGAAGCTGCCCACCTGCGCCGCGAGCAGCATCCCGGCGAGCCCTGCGATCGCGCCGTCGAGGAGCCAGGTGAGGGCGATGATCCGCTTGGCGCCGACCCCGGTCGTCCGGGCGAGGAGCACGTCGTCGGCGACCGCACGCTGGGCCCTTCCGAACTTCGTGCGGCGGATCGTGAGGTGCAGCGCGACGAGCACCACCACCGCGACCGCCATGGTGACGATGTCCATCGCCGTCCATTGGAAAGGCCCCACGTTGTAGGCGGTCGTCGACCCGGCCTGGTAGTCGACGTAGCTGCCGCCGAAGCCGATCTGCAGGACGTTCTGGATGATGAAGGACGCCGCCACCGAGAGGACGAAGATGACGAGCTTGGTCGCGTTCCTCTGGACGAACGGCTGGAACAGCGCGACGTTCAGCACCCAGCCGAGCGCGGCGCCGGCCGCCATGGCGGCGACGGCCTGCAGCGGGAGGTCGGAGGTGCTCTTGGCGACGAGGAAGGCGGCGTAGGCGCCCACGGTCATGAGCTCGCCGTGGGCGAAGTTGATCGTGCGGGTGACGGAGAACTGCAGCGACATCGCGACGGTCGAGAGCGCCACGATCGAGGCCGTGACGAGGCCGAACCCCACGCCGAGCATCAGCTGGCTCAACTCGGGCCGACCTTTCCGCTCGGCTCGAGCCGGAGGGTCTGCGGCCGCGCGGTGCGGGGCCGAGGAGCGGCGGGCTGTTGCCCGGCACCTCTCGCACGCTGCGCGCATCTCCGGGTCGACGTGCTCCAACTCATGCCGGGTCTGCCCCCCTGCCTGCTTCCGTCGCGCACCCGGCCCCCGGTGGGCCCGAGCGGCTCGCCCAAATCGTACGGCGCGCCCAAATCGCACGGCGCGCCCAAATCGTACTGATTGGCAGCCGGCACCGCAATATCAATCATCATTGGACGCCTGAGCCAGCCGGTGCAATGATTGGAACCCCTGCAGGAGAGCACGCGGACGACAGGGGGTGGCCGATGGCCGTGCTCGGTGACCACAGGCTGTCGAAGGGCCTCCTCATCGACGGGCGGGAGGTGCCCGCCGTCGACGGGGCGACGCTTCCGGTGGCCAATCCGGCAACCGGAGAGCCGTTCGCCGAGGTCGCCTGTGCCGGCCGCGCCGACGTCGACGCGGCGGTCTGCGGCGCCCGGGAGGCGTTCGAGGAGGGAGCGTGGTCGTCTTCCTCCCGCGGCGAGCGTGCACGCATCCTGAACAGGTTCGCAGACGGCGTGGAGCGCCGACTGGAGGAGCTCTACGCCCTCGAGAGCGCCAACAACGGGCGGCCGATCCGCGAGACGAGGGCCCAGGTCTCGCGCGTGCCGGAGTGGTTCCGCTACAACGCGGCGCTCCTTCTGTCCGAGCGCAGCGACGTGATCCCGGTCCCCGGCCCGTACCACTCGTACACGAGCCGCTTCCCGCTCGGGGTGGTCGCGATCCTCTCGTCGTTCAATCACCCGCTGATGATTGGCTCCAAGTCCCTCGCTCCTGCATTGGCGACGGGCAACTCGGTCGTGCTCAAGCCTTCGGAGCAGACCCCCCTCACCACCCTCCTCCTCGGCCAGATCGCGCTCGATTCCGGCATCCCCCCCGGAGTGCTGAACGTCGTCGTGGGTCTGGGTCCGGTGGCGGGCGCAGCGCTCGCCGAGCACCCCGACGTTCGCAAGATCACCTTCACGGGAGGCACCGAGGCAGGACGCGCCGTGGCGACCGCCGCGGCCGGGCACTTCGCCAAGGTCACGCTCGAGCTCGGCGGGAAGTCGCCGGTGCTGGTCTTCGCCGATGCCAACCTGGCCGACGCGGTTCGCGGGGCCGCGTTCGCCGGGTTCGTCGCCGCGGGCCAGACCTGCATCGCGGGCACCAGGCTGTTCGTCCAGCGCGAGGTCCACGATGCGTTCGTGGCCGGCCTGGTCGAGCAGTCGAAGGCCCTCAGGCTCGGGGACCCGTCGTCGCCGCTGACCGACCTGGGCCCGCTCATCTCGGCGAGGGCGCGCGATCGCGTCCTCGACTACGTGCGGATCGGCGTGGAAGAGGGAGCGACGGTCGCCGCCGGGGGAAACGCGGCGATCGTCCCGGGTCTCGAGCGCGGCTTCTTCGTCGAGCCCACGGTGCTCACGAACGTCACGAACGAGATGCGCGTCGCCCGGGAGGAGATCTTCGGTCCCGTGCTCGTCGTCATCCCCTTCGAGACCGAGGCCGACGGCGTCGCGATGGCGAACGACTCTCGCTACGGTCTCGGCTCGGCCGTGTGGACCCGTGACGTGGCGCGAGCCCACCGCGTCGCCGGCGCGCTCGCCCACGGGATCGTGTGGGTGAACGATCACCACCGCCTCGACCCTGCCTCGCCGTGGGGCGGAGTGCGCGACAGCGGGGTGGGTCGCGAGGGAGGGTGGGAGTCGTTCCACGACTTCACCGCCCTGCGATCCGTGACCGTCCGGACCGCCGAGCACGGCGTGGACTGGTACGGCGGGGACGACGCGAGGCTGAATTGACCCAGGCACCGGTGGAGGAGCCGCCCCCGGACGGGTTGCGGGTCGAGCTGGAAGGCCCGGTCGTCCGCGTCACGCTCGACCGCGACGACGAGAACCTGGTCTCCTTGGCCATGTGCCGGTGCGTCACCTCGCTGCTCCTCGATCCCCCCGAGGGCGCTCGTGTCCTGCACCTGCGGTCCTCGCGCAGGGCGTTCTGCCTCGGGCGAGACCGCGGCGGCGCCGGCGTGGACGCGCTCCGGGCCGAGGCGCGCGTCCTGGTGGAGCTGAACCAGGCGCTCTCGGGATCCGAGCTCTTCTCGGTCGCCGAGGTGTCGGGCGACGCCGCCGGCTTCGGCGCCGGGCTCGCCGCGCTCTGCGACGTGTCGGTCGCGTCAGGCTCCGCACGGTTCTGGTTCCCGGAGGTGGAGATCGGGCTGGCGCCGACGGTCGTGCTCGCATGGCTGCCGCAGCTCGTCGGCCGCCGTGAGGCGGTCCGTTTGACGGCGACGGCCGCCCGCGTCGACGGCTGGGAGGCCGCACGGCTGGGCCTCGTGACGAAGGCCGTTGCCGGGGTGGACGCCGTGGCGCTGGCGGCGAGGGAGGAGATCGACGTCCTGCTGCGACACGACCCCCGCGCCCAGCGGGAGATCAAGGCATTCGTGCGCGACACCGAGGGTGTCGCTCGCCCCGTCGCCGAGCACCTGGGCGTCGACCGGCTTTCGCTCGGCGTGCTGAGGAAGCGCGCGCCAGGGGACCGGTCGTCGCCGGCGACGGGAGAGGCACCGCTCGCCCCGAGCACATGAGCACCGCGTCGAGCTCGCCGTTCGACCTCGCCGTCCGGGGTGGCACGGTCGTCTCCTCGCACGGCCGCGCGTCGCTCGACGTGTACGTCCGAGACGAGAGGATCGCCGCGCTCTGCCCCGCCGCCGCGCCCGGCCTTCCCGCTCGGCAGGTGGTCGACGCCACGGGGCTGCTCGTCCTGCCGGGCATGGTCGACACCCACGTCCACCTGATGGACCCCGGGGACACGGGGCGGGAGGACTTCCCGTCGGGCACGACCGCGGCCGTGCTCCAAGGTGTCACGACCATCGTGGAGCACACCCACTCCTGGCCCGTCACCACGCCGGCGCGGCTCGCGGAGAAGCTGGCGCACCTCGAGGGGCGCTCCCACGTCGACTACGGGCTCGCGGCCCACGTCTGGCCGGAGCGCGTCGGCGAGCTCGACGCGCTCTGGAGGGCGGGCGTGAGCTTCTTCAAGATCTTCACGTGCACGACCCACGGAGTCCCTGCGCTGCGTCCCGACCTCCTCGCCGCCGTCTTCGCCGAGCTCGCCCGCATCGACGGCACGTGCCTCGTGCACTGCGAGGACGACGACATCACGGCGGCAGCCGAGGCTCGCCTGCGTGCGGCAGGCCGGCGCGACGGCTGGATCGTCCCGGAGTGGCGCTCTCGCGACGCCGAGTCGGTCGCCGTCGCCGTGGTGGCGACGCTCGCCCGCTCGACCGGCGCGAGGGTGACGGTCGCCCACGCGTCGAGCCCCGACATGCTCGAAGACGTCGCACGCTACGCACGGCTCGGAGCTCCGATCGTCGCAGAGACCTGTCCCCAGTACCTCACGCTGCGAGAGGACGAGGTGGCGACCCTCGCCGGACTTCGGAAATTCACGCCCCCCGCGCGCCTGCGGAGCGACAGCGACGAGACGCGGATGTGGGCGGCGTTCAACGCCGGTCTCGTCAACCATCTCTCGACGGACCACGCTCCCTCCCGCATGGACCAGAAGGCCGGCTCGATCTGGGAAGTGCCGTTCGGTCTCCCGGGGCTGGACACGACGACGCCGATCCTGATCGACGCCGCACTGACCGGTCGGACGTCGCTCGAACGGGTCGTCGCCGCCTACGCGACCGCGCCGGCGCGCCGGTACCGGCTGGCGGGAAAGGGCGACATCGCGATTGGGGCCGCGGCCGACCTTGCACTGGTCGACCCCGCGGCCTCCTGGACCATCGGGCACGGGCTCGTCAGGTCCAAGGCGGGATGGACCCCCTACGACGGTCGGCGCGTGCGGGGGAGGGTCGTGGGGACGGTGCTGGCCGGCGAGGTCGTCGCACGCGACGGCGCGCTCCTCGTGGACGCGCCCCGGGGCAGGTTCGTCGCCGGCCCCGGAGCCCGATGAGCCCGGGCGACGCCCACGGCGGTCGGGCGCAGGTCGCGCTCTTCGCCACGGGGGGCACCATCGCGAGCGCGGCCGCCGGGCCAGGGGGCGTGGCGCCGAGCCTGACCGCCGCGGACCTGGTGGCGGCGGCGCCGGTCGCCGAGGTCGCCGACGTGACGGCTCGCTCCTTCCTCCAGGTGCCGGGCGCGCACCTCTCGTTGGACGACGTGATCTCGCTCGCGGGCGTCGTCGCGGGGGCGGTGGCGGACGGCGCGGCCGGGGTCGTCGTCACCCAGGGAACCGACACCATCGAGGAGACCGCGTTCGTCCTCGACCTCCTCGTCCACGCGCCCGAGCCGGTGGTCGTCACCGGCGCGCTGCGCGATCCCACGGTCGCCGGCGCAGACGGGCCGGCGAACGTTCTCGCCGCGGTGGCCGTCGCGGCGTCCGCGGCCGCCCGTGGGCTCGGGACCCTCGTCGTCGTGAACGACGAGGTCCACGCCGCCCGTTTCGTGCGCAAGAGCCACACGTCGAGCACCGGCGCCTTCACGTCCTACCCGGGTCCGGTCGGGTGGGTCTCCGAGCGGCGACCTCGCATCGTGTCGCGCCCGGTCGGCCGTCTCCTCCTTCCCCGGCCGGACGGGCCGTCACCGTGCGTCGGGCTCGTGTCCATGTCGATGGGAGACGACGGGCGGCTCCTCGCATGTGCCGCGAGGGCAGATCTGGACGGCCTCGTGATCGAGGCCCTCGGCGGGGGCCACGTCCCGCCCGGGGCGCTCGAGCCCCTCACCGAGCTGGCCGGCCGCATCCCGGTGGTGCTGGCCTCCAGCACGCGTCGGGGGGAGCTGCTCCGCGCGACGTACGGCTTCGCCGGCTCCGAGACGGACCTGGCGGCTCGTGGCGTCGTCCACGGTGGGTGGCTCGACGCTCGCAAGGCGCGGCTCCTCCTCGCATTGCTCCTGGGCACGGGTGCGGACAGGGAGAGGGTCGTGTCGACGTTCGCCGAGCCCTACGCAGCGGGCGCCGAAAGGACTCTCGAGGCGGGGGCTGGATCAGGCCCCGGAGGAGGTCTGCTCGCCGGCGGCGAGTGAGGGTTCCCGGCCGCGTCCGCCGGCTCCCGGCCTCACCTCACCCCAGCTCACCGCAGCGCAGCGTCGACCCAGTCGGCCACCAGGCGGCCGACGTGCTCCTCGCAGCCCGAGTAGAAGTGGTCGGCACCCGGGACGATCCGCACGTCGACCCGCACCGTCGCTGCGGCGGCGAGCTCCTCCGCCGGGTACATCTCGGGGTCCTCCTCCGAGCCGCGCAGGTAGAGCACCGGGCAGCGGATCCTGGGTGCCGCCTCCACCAGACGGGGGATGGCGTCGCCCTCCATGTCGAGGTACGTGGCGGCCGAGACGACGTACCACCACCCGGGCATGAGGAGCAGGGCGTCGGGCCGGCCGGCGTCGACGAGGCGATGTGCCTGCGCCGACAGCTCGGCGCCGCGACGCTGGGCGAGCAGGCCGAGCTCGGACGCTCTGCGCAGCATCTCGGGCCCGCCGAGATGGGCCGAGAGGAGGACCAAGGCCCGGGCGCCGGGGTGGTCGGCGACGTGGCGCGCGGCGAAGAGACCGCCGTTGCTGTGGCCGATCACGACAGGGCCCGGGACCCCGCGCCTTTCGACGTAGGCGCCGACGATGCGGTTGTCCTCCATCGCCTGGGCCGCGGTCTGGTAGGCGTTGCCCTCCGGCACCCGGGTCCGGGTGGTCAGGGTCTCGTGACCGCGGCGGTTGAACGAGCAGCACTCGATGCCGCGGTCGAGCAGGTGGGTCACGAGGAACCGTATCGGTCCGCTGTAGAAGTTGGCGCCGTTGCCGTGGCACAGCACCGCCGTGGCCCGTGGTCGCTCCTGGCGGGTGGGGAACCACATCCCGTCGATCGGCACCGTCGGCGTCGGCAGGGACAGCAGCTGGCCCTCGAGCGGGGGCGGCCCCGACTCGGTCCCCGCCGGCTGTGCGCGCTCGCTCACCACCAGCCCTCGACGGTCGCCGTCGACATCTCCTCGGCGTTCACGTGGACGTCCACCACCGCAGGGCGTCCCGCCTCGAGCGCCCGAACGAAGGCGGGACGGAGCTGCTCTGGTTCCCGCACGGTCTCGCCGTGGGCGCCGCACAGCCGTGCGACCTCGGCGAAGTCCGGGTTGGAGTACTCGCAGCCGATGAGCCGGTTGCCGAACTTGCGCTGCTGGCGGACCTTGATGTTGCCGAAGGAGAAGTTGTTCATCACGACCGTGACCACGTCGAGCCGTTCGCGTACGCACGTCTCCAGGTCTTGCATCGTCATGGCGAACCCGCCGTCGCCGGACACCGCGACGACCTGGCGATCGGGAAAGGCCGCCTTCACTCCCATCGCGGCAGGCAGCCCGCAGCCCATCGGCCCGCCTCCGGCCGGGTAGACGTATGCGCCGGGGCACGTGGCGCGGTAGTAGCGAGTGACGAAGTAGTTGAAGTTGCCCGAGTCCACGCAGATCACTGCGTCTGGAACCGTCACGGCCCGGAGGTCGCGCACGACGCGTGCCGACGAGATCGGCCGGGCGTCCGGATCGAAGCGGTCGATCTCTTGTTCCCACCGTTCCCGCAGCTCCTGGATGCGTTCCCGCCATGCTCGACGGCCCGCGGCGTCGACCACCGGGTCCAGCCGGCCGATCATCGCTCGCAGCGTTTCCTCGGCGTCTGCTGCCATTCCGACGGCCACGGGGTAGACGCGGCCGACGGTGGCGGCATCGACGTCGACCTGGATGATTTGCTGGCCGGGGGAGAACTGCATCCGGTAGTCCTCGGTGGCGAACTCGGAGAACCGGACGCCGACCGCCAGGACGACGTCGGCCTCGCGCAAGGCCGCGGCGCTGGAGCCGTCCCCGCCGCGGCCGATGTTGCCGACGGCCAGAGGGTGGTCCTCGGCGACCGCCTTCTTCTCCCACGTGTTGGCGATGGCGGCGCCGAGCAGCTCGGCCAGCTCCACGACGGCGGCGGCAGCCCCTGCCTTGGTGACGCCCCCGCCGGCGATGACGACCGGCCGTCGCGCGCCACCCAACAGCTCGAGGGCGCGTTCGAGCGCCTGCGGGTTCGGAGCGAGACGCCCCTTCACGGAGCTGCTGGGCGGGGAGAAAGCGACGGGGATCTCCGTCGAAGGGAAGTCGAGGGGGATCGAGACGTGCACGGGGCCGGGCCTGCCCGAGGTGGCCACGCGGAATGCCTCCTGGAGCACCTCGGGCACCCGCGCCGGCGCCCGCACCTCGACCGACATCTTGGTGATGGGCCGGAACACCGACTCGAGGTCGATCTCCTGGAAGGCCCCGAGGCCACGGGCCGTCGACGCGACGTGAGAGCTGATGATGACGAGGGGCGATCCCTCGATGGCTGCGGCCTGCACGCCGATGACCGTGTTCGAGGCGCCGGGCGAGCGCGACACGAGCGCCACCGCCGCCCGCCCCGTCAGCTCGGCGTACCCGAGCGCCATGTGCACGGCCACCTGCTCGTGGCGCACCAGGACGTAGCGGGGTCGCCCGGTCCGGCGCAGGACGTCGAGGTAGTCCATGACGCCTCCCCCGGGGATGCCGGCGACGAATGGAACCTCCTCCTGCTCGAGGATGGCGACCACCGCCTCAGCGCCCGTCATCACGGCACCTCCTCCCCTCTGGTCCCCCTGCGCCATCCGCTCGTGGCCGGGTCGCTCGCTCCGGCTCCCGCGCCGCCAGCGGTGGTTGTCGGCATCGTGGTGTCACACGCCGAGGTGGGCCTCGCGCACGTCCGGCGCTGCCTCCAGCTCGGCCGGCGTCCCTCGCCACACGACGGTCCCGCCGGCGAGGATGTTGATCGTGTCGGCCGAGCGCACCGCCAGCTGGTAGTTCTGCTCGACGAGGAAGACGGAGAGGCCCTCTGCGCGGAGCTGGGCCACCACCTCCCCGACCCGTTCGACGATCACCGGCGCCAGCCCTTCGGACGGCTCGTCCATGAGCAAGAGGCGCGGGTTGGTCATCAGCGCCCGTCCGATGGCGAGCATCTGCTGCTCGCCGCCGGAGAGCTGTCCTCCCCGGTTGCGATGCCGGTCCCCGAGGGGAGGGAAGAGCTGGTAGACGGCGTCGAGGTGCCAAGGGGTGCCGGTGTGGTCGTCGGGTGGCCGGCGGGCCCCGAGGGTCAGGTTCTCCTCGACGGTGAGGGACGGGAACACGTGGCGGCCCTGCGGCACCAGGGCCACTCCGAGCCGCGCCACCTCGTAGGCCGGCCGGCCGGCGACGTCCCGGCCGTCGAGGCGTACGCTCCCGCGGCGCGGGCGGAGCAGGCCCATGATCGTCTGCACCAAGGTCGTCTTGCCCATGCCGTTCCGCCCGAGCAGCACCGTGCACTGGCGGTCGGGGATGGCGAGGTCGACACCCTGGAGCACGTAGTTGATCCCCCGGTAGGTGTGGACGTCCTCGACCTCGATCATGACGTCGTGCTCCCGAGGTGCTCGGCGCCGTCGTGGGCGGCGGCACGTCCGAGGTACAGCTCGCGCACCCGTTCGTGACGCTGGACCTCGGCGGTGGGCCCCTGGGTCACGAGCTCGCCGTGGTCGAGCACGGCCACCCAATCGACGACCCCCCGCAGCACCTGCATGTCGTGCTCGATCATGATGATGGTGAGACCCGGGTCGAGCCTCCGCAGGAGCGCCTGGATGTCCACGCGCTCGGCAGGGGAGAGCCCGGCAGCCGGCTCGTCGAGCAGCAGCACCTTCGGCTCCACCGCCAGTGCGAGCAGCACCTCGAGCTCTCGGAGCTCGCCGTGGGACAGCTCGCCGGCCGTACGACCCAGCCGATCCCTCAGGCCGAAGCTGGATGCCAGCTCCTCGGCCAGGGCCTGGTGGACGCGGTAGGTGCGCCACGGGCGCAGCAACTGGAGCTTGCTGCGCGAGAGGCCCATCACGGCCAGCGTGAGGTTCTCCCGCACCGTGAGATCGCTGAAAAGGCGGACGACCTGGAACGTACGCCCCATTCCCAGGCGGACCCGCTCGGGCGCCGACATCCGGGTGACGTCGCGGCCGAAGAGCTTGACCGTGCCCGACGCGGGGCGGAGCTCCCCCGACAACACGTTGAACAGCGTCGTCTTGCCGGCGCCGTTCGGGCCGATGATGCCGAACCGGCTGCCCGCAGGGATGGTGAGCGTCACGCTGTCGACGGCGGTGAGCTCCTCGAACCGGCACGTGATCGCGTCGAGCTCGAGCGCGACCTCCCGGCCTTCGAGTGTCGGCGGGGACGCGGGGCCGCCGGCGGACGGACGTGACGTCGGCGCGGCGGCGTCCGGCCGGACGCCCGCACCGCTCACCGATCGCCCTCGGACGGCGCGCGGGGCGCAGCCGTGACTCTGGCGGCGTCACCGTCACCTCTGGTGCGCGCGGCGTCCAGCGCATCTCCAGCGGACGAGTTCGGTGCCGTCGCCGAAGCGACTGCCGGTGCCGGCCCGCCGGCGGGCTTGGCGCGCCGGCGGGCCGTAGCCAGCCGGGTGAGGGCGAGCCGACCCCGGCGCAGCAGGCCGGCGATCCCACCCGGGGTGAAGATCACGGCGGCGATGAACACCACGCCCATCAGAGTCTCCCAGCGAGCGAGGTACGTGCTGATCTCCTGCTCGAACATCACCACGACCAGCGCGCCGAGGCACGGGCCCCAGATCGTCCCGAGCCCGCCGAGGATGACCATCACGACGAGGAAGCCGTCTTGGGAGAATGTCAGCGTCGCCGGACTGATGAGATGGTTGGAGAAGATGTAGAGCACCCCTGCGATGCCGGCGACGAACGATGCGATGACGTAGCCGATGTAGCGCTGCAGGCCCGTGCGGTAGCCAAGGGCCCGCAGCCGCCGCTCGTTGCTCTTCAAGCCCCGCAGCGAGAGGCCGAACGGGGAGTGCACCATGAGCAGCAGGACCGCCAGGATCGCCAGGAACACGACGAACGTCGTGACCCACACGGTCATTGTGCTCGACAGGCTCCACGGGCCGATCGACGGCGAGCTGAGCAGGGTGATGCCGTTGTCCCCCGACGTCAGGCTGGTCCACTGGTATCCCAAGCCCCAGAAGATCTGGCCGAGCGCCAGGGTGACGATCACGAACGTGATGCCGCTGACCCGGACCGCGACCACCCCGGTCACGACTGCGAGGCCGAGCACAGCGGCGAGGGAGATGCCCGTGGCAGCCCAAGGTCCGTAGCCGTGGACTTCGGCGATGGCGACCCCGTAGGCACCGACACCGACGAATCCCGCCTGTCCCAGCGTGATCAGGCCCCCGAAGCCGCCGAGGAAGTCGACGCCCATGGCGGCGATGGCGAAGATGAGGATGTCCTCGAAGATCGTCGACAGGTAGGAGCCCGACGTGAGGATGATGCCGATCACCACGAGGCATGCCGCTCCGAGGATCGGGCCTGCCATCCGCTCGCCGAGCGTGAGGGGGGCGACCCACCACCTCGCCGGCGTCCCCTCAGCGCTCAGGGTGTCGAGCGTGGTGGGCGTGGTGGTGCCGAGGTCGTCCATCGGGCTCACGCCATCACGCGACGACCGAGGATGCCTTGCGGCCGGACCAGGAGGATCACGACGAGCGGGATGAACAGCACCACGTAGGAGATCGCGGGGAAGTAGGCCGTGCCGTAGGTGTCGACGAGGCCGATGACGAGGCTGCCGACGATGGCACCCTCGTAGCTGCCGAGACCGCCGACCACGACCACCGCCAGCGCGAAGAGGAGGATCGTGGTGTCGCCGCCGGTGTACAGGCCGAGCACCGGTACGCCCAGGACGCCTGCGAAGCCGGCCAGGGCGGACCCGAGGACGAACACCCCGGTGAACACGCGCCGGACGTTGATCCCGAGGGCGTTCACCATGTCGCGGTCGTCGACGCCGGCCCGGATGATCGCGCCGATCCGGGTGAGCCGCAGCATCGCGAAGAGGAGGACGCCGACCAGCACGGCCACGCCGAGGATGAAGAACCGGCCGTTCGGATAGACGATGTGGCGGAACGGCAGGACGCTCGATTCGCCGAGCACGCCCGGGAGGTTGATGCTGAGCGGGTTGCCGCCCCAGACGGCGAGGGAGACGTCGTCGATCACATAGATGAGGCCGAGCGTGGCGAGGAGCTCTGCCATCTCCACGTGGTGCAGCCACGGGAGGATCAGCCGCTCCATGAGGAGCCCGAGCCCGGCCATCGCCGCCGTACCGGCGGCCAAGCCGTAGAAGAAATAGTCGGTGTGATCACCGACGACCGAGTAGGCGACGTAGCCGCCGAGGAGGTAGACGGCGCCATGGGCAAGGTTGGTCACGCGCATGACCCCGAAGATCAACGTGAACCCGCTCGACACGAGGAAGATGATGCCGGCAAGCGTCAGCCCGTTGAACGTCTGCACGATGAGCTCGGTCATCGTGCCTTCCTGACGTGCTGCCGCACGATGTGCCGAGGGTCGGAGCGTCGCTGCAGGGTGCTGCTGAACCGAATTCGGGAGAGCGGCACGACTGCCGGGCCGCTCCGGGGCCCGGTCACGACGACGGCAACCTCACGACCGCCCCGCTCTCGATCGCAGTGGCGATGGCGCCGGTCAGTTGGACGCTGCGGAGGCCGTCGATGCCCGAGGGACTGGGGTCGTTTCCGGATTGCACCGCCTCGGCGAAGGCCGCCAGCGTCTCCCGGTAGCCGCTCGAGGTGGTGGCCGGCGACTCGGTCTGCCCGCTCGCGGTCGTGACGACCAGCGCGCCCTCGTGACCCGGTCGGCTGAGGTTGCGGCCCAGTACTCGCCCGTCGGTGCCGTAGAGGACGAAGTCGTTCTGGGGGTAGGGCACCGCCTGGTTGGCGTTCACGTACGCGAGGACCCCGCTGTCGAAGCGGAGCAGCACGGCGGCGGCGGTGTCGACCGAGAACCCCTCCTCACGGTCGACCATCGCGGCGACCTCTGCGACCTCGGCATCGAGGAGGTAGCGCAGCAGGTCGAACGCGTGCACCCCGATGTTGTTGACGGTTCCGAGCCCTGCCAGCGCAGGGTCGGTCCGCCACCCTCGGGGGAGGTTCCGTCCGGCGCTCATCTCCACGTGGGCCATGACGATACGGCCGACCACGCCGTCACGGACGGCCGCGGCCGCCTCGGGAACACCCTCGAAGCGGCGAGTTTGGAACATGATCCCGAGCCGGACGCCGGCGCTCCGACAGGCGGCGATCGCCTTCTCTGCGTCGGGTACCGACGTGGCCAACGGCTTGTCGCACAGCACGTGCTTGCCGGCCGCCGCTGCGGCCACGACCTGCTCGGCGTGGAGGGCGTTCGGCGTCGCGATGTACACGGCGTCCACGTCGTCTGCGGCCAGCATGTCGTCGTACGAGGTCGTGGCACGCCTCGCGCCGTGGGAAGCGGCGAAGCTGTCGGCCCTCCCCTGGTCACGGCTGACGACCACGGTCAGCTCGTGATCCTCCAAGGCGGCGATCCCCGGCGCGATCTCCGTATCGGCGATCCGACCGAGGCCGACGAGGCCCCAGCGGAACTGACGTGCGAGCACTTGGTCCCCCTTTCACGTGCTGGTCAGGCGCTCGAGCGGCGTCTCTGCCACCGCGGACCGTTCCGGTGGCACGTCGTCGACCGGCTGTGGCCGCCAGGCCCGCCTGCCAATCGATGCCGCGTCCTCGCCTCAGCTCATTGGACACTATAGGCTCGGGGGAACCGCCTGCGAAAAGCACGTCGTGGATGCAGGGCACGTCATGCAGGGAGTGCACGCGGGGCGCGGGGCGGGCGCAGAGTGCACGCAGGGCACGACGGACGGGAGGACTGGCGATGACCGCGAGCCCCGGGCACTCGACTGGCAACGGCCCACCCGGTCAGGTGCTGGTCGGTGCGCTGGCCACCCGCCTCCAGGTGGACCCCGATCGGAGCGCGCTGGTGACCGTCGACTGCCATCGGGGCCATCTGGACCCCGAGGTGGCGACCATGCCCGTCGAGCCGGCGGCCGCCAGGTCGGTCGTCTCGACGGCGGCCCGCCTCTGTGCCGCCGCCCGGCGGCGAGGAGTCCCGGTGGTCCACGTCATCTTGGAGACGCTGGTGCTGGGCGGCCAGGTCGAGTCCATGGCCAACCCGTTCTGGCGGGAGGTGGAAGCAGCTCGCCAATCTCTCACGCCTGGGCGGACGAGCACCGTGGTGGGGCACAACCTGACCGGCTCGGTGCAGACCCAGCTGATGCCCGAGCTCGGGCCGGAGCCTTCCGACGTGGTCATCCGGACGAAGCGTCGGCTCAGCATCTTCCGCGACACGGACTTGGAGCAGGTCCTGCGGAGCCTTGCGGTCGACACGGTGATCCTGATGGGGGTCAACACGAACACGTGCGTGCTGTGCGCTGCGTTCGAGGCGTTCAACCGGGATCTGAAGGTCGTCGTCGTCGGTGACGCCGTGGCTTCCATGTACGGCGACGACCTCCACCGTTTCGGGCTCGAGAACGTCGCTCGGTGCCTCGGCTGGGTGGTCACCGCGGACCAGCTCGTCGAGCGCCTGGTCGGGACCACGATGCCCGCTGGAGCCGGTGCGAGCTAAAACTCGCTGTCGCCGGTCGACCTGAGCCCGAAGGGCAGCGGCTCACCGACTTTCCACGACCCCTCGCGCTGCGCCCGCTCGCCGGCGCGACGGGATCGTGTGACGAGGGCGCTGCCGAGATGGAGCGCTTCGCGCTCCCAGGCCCTCAGGGCCTCATCCAGCTCGACCGCCGGATCGGACAGGGCCCGCGCGAGGAGCCACGCTTCCTCGGCCGCTTTGGCCGTGCCGGCGGCGGCGTGCGGGCGGGCCACGAAGCCCGCGTCGCCCAGCAGGCACACCCGCCCGACGACCAGGTGCGGCGGGGTCACGTCGACCATCGCCTGCACGAACGGGGTGGCGGTCCGTCCCACGAGGGTGGCGAGGGGCGGCGGGAGCTCGCGGTCCGCCGCCGCGGCCAGACCTGCCACCAGCTCCGGGCGCACGGCGCCGGAGGCGACGGAGAGCCCGTGGCGCACCCCGTCTCGGTCGCAGAGGAGCTCGGCGAGCTGCCCAGGGGCGGAGAGGTTCCGGTACCACACCCAATTGCGCCGCATCCGGCCGTCGGCGCCCTGGATCGGGTAGGTGAGGATGTGAGCGTGATCGAGGATGGTGTAGGTGATGGCCCGCTCGAGCGGCCGAAGCGCGTGGTCCGGCAGCTCGTCCTCGTCGAGAACGCCGCGCCAGGCCACGTAGCCGCCCAGCTCTGGCTCCACGTCGGGCAGGACCAGCCTGCGTACCGTCGAGTGCACACCGTCAGCGCCGACCAGCAGCTCGCTCGACGTGCGGGTTCCGTCGGCCAGCACGACGTGCACCGTCTCCTCGGCGTTCCGCACCTCCGTCACGCGGGCGCCGTGCACGTAGCGCCCTCCGCGCCGTTCGAGCGACCGGCGGAGGCTCTGGTAGAGGGCACCGTACGCGGCGAACCGGAGCCGGCTCTCGTGCTGGGTGACCACCGATCCGTCCAAGCCCAGGTAGCGCAGGTGGTCCACCGCCACGCTGAAGTCGTCGAGCGGCAGGCCCTCCTGCGCGGTGAGGAACCGGCTGGTGGCTGGGTGGAGGACGATGCCCGCCCCCCGGTCCACCAGGGGCTCGCACGCCCTCTCCAAGACGTCGACTTCCCATCCGGTGGCGCAGAGCCAGTTCGCGGTCGACAGCCCTGCCAGCGATCCTCCCACGACGAGAGCTCGTCGCCGACCCTTCGTGCCTCGGGACGGCGCGGGGGCGACCTGCTGGGGTTCGGGGACCGACAGGCGCCCGCGCTCGACGGCCTCGTGCTCGGTCAGGGCGTCGTCGACGTCGTGTCGCAGAGCTCGACGGTCACGAAGCGGAGCTCGTCGGTCCCCACGTTCTCCAGATCGTGGACCAGCGCCGCTGTGGCGCTGTGGACCAGGTACCTGGTCTCTCCGAGCCCGTACTCGCGTACGACGTAGGAGCCGTCTGCGAGCCGCTGGCGGCCCCGGCCCGGAGACACCACGGTCCAGAAGTACGTCCGGTCGTGGATGTGGAACGGGGCGCGCTCGCCCGGGGCCAGGCGCACCTCGAACACGCGGATCCTGTCGTTGGCGAACCACAGCGAGGTTCCGAGATCGTGGTTGTGCGGTGCCCGCTCGAGCTCGTCTGCGTACTCGGCTACGTCGAAGCGTCCACGCTCGAGGATCGCGTCGGCGGCGGTGGTCCTGTCGGCTGGTCGGCCCATTCGCTCGTCCTCCGGGTTCTGTGCGCCAATGAGCTCTTCGAGTGGTCCGAGACGACGATGATAGCGCCCAGCCGCTCCGGTCATTTGATGGCTTGCGGGTTGACCGGAGACCCCACTGCCCCGGGGATGACGAGGGGCGGCGCCACGAGAAGGAACTCGTAGGTGCCGTCTTCGGCGCAGTCTTCGGCCAGCTCGTCCAGGTGCCAGATCTCGCCCAGCATGAGCCCCATGCTCACGAGGAGGACGAGGTGGAGCGGCTGGAAGGATCCGGGGATCTCGTTGGGCCGAACCTCGATTCCCCACGTGTCGCTGGCCACGCCTGCGACCTCGTGCTCCGCGAGCCACGGTGCGCTCGACAGCGACAACCCCGGCGCGTCGCCGGCGGCGTAGCCGTCCCACCCCGGTCGCCCCCGTCGCTGCGCCATGTCTCCGGTGCGGACGAGCACGACGTCGCCCCGGCCGACCGTGACGCCCTGCGCGTCGCACACCCTGTCCAAGAGGTCCGGGCCGATGGCCTCCCCCGGCTCCAGGGAAGCTCGGTCGAGCGCACGGGGCACGTCGAGGAGGACGCCGCGGGTCGCGAGCGCCGGCACGTTCTCGATCCCGTTGCGCGCCGCCCCCTGGCTCCCGACCTCGGTCGCCGGGTAGCCGTTGTACATCCTCCCGTCCCGGAACACGTGGCTCAGGGCATCCCACTGCGAGCCTCCCTGGAGGAACAGGAAGAGGCTGTCGTCGGCGAACCCCCACCCCGGCCCGTACGGCTGGCGACCGGCCACGTGGTCGGTCCCGGTCGCGACCATCTGGTGGATCGGGTTCACCCGCCCGAAGGCGCCCGTCTGGGGACCCTGATCGTCGAGCGGGAGCTGGAGGGAGAAGACCGCACCTCGGCGGACGAGCTGGGCGGCGAGGCGGACCTTCTCCTCGTCGATGTAGTTGAGCGCGCCCCGTTGGTCGTCCTGCCCCCAGCGGCCCCAGTTGGAGAACCGCTCGCAGTAGTCGTCCAGGAGCTCACGGTTCAGGGCTCGGGGCGCCGGAGAAGGGTCTTGCGCACTGGACACGGAGATCCTCCTGCGTAGGCGTTGAAGACTGCGACGGCGGGCCTGACGCAGGGCCCGGCGCCGGACCCGCTGCGAACCGGCTACGTGCGGGTGCTGGCGGGGGGGAAGGCCGCGTTCAAGGCAGGGCGGCGCGACCGGGCCGACCGGTGTCCCTGCGCCGTTCGCGACCAGCATCGTGCTCGGAGAGCAGCTGACGGAGGAGGGCGATCTCCCGATGGTCGATCTCTTCGGCTGGTGGGGACGCGAGCGTGCGCACGGGCCGGCTGCGAACGCCTTCGACGTCGAGCGCGCTGCGGATCCGCTCGAGGTCGACGCGCAGCTGCTCGTTCTTCTCCTCCAGCGCCATGCGGGCGGCACGGGCCGCGGACAGCTCGGACTCGAGCGCGCTGACGCGCTGCTCGAGCGTGTCCACCACGCCGTCGGCCGCCCGCTCTCGTTCGCCGGCTACAGCCTCCCTCTCGCCCTCGCCCGTGCCGACGAGACGCCGTGCCACCTGGCGGAGGAGCCGGCGAGCGAGCTCGTCGTAGTCGACCAGCTCGTCGACCTCCGCCGCGCGCATCCCTGTGGAGGCGTCGCGGGAAGGCACCACCTCCGTGGAGCGGCCGCGCATCGGGGTTCGCCTGGGCACGCCAGCGTCTCCTGCCGCGCGCTCACGCCCTGCCTCGGTGAGCTCCACGCGGTACGTGCGCTTGCCCCGGACGTCCCTCGTGATGAGGCCGGACCGCTCCATCCCCGACAACAGCTGCGCGAACGCGATGCTCGACCCTGGGTAACCGATGCTCCGGGCGATCGACGCGCTCGCCATCCCCGACGGGTCGTCGACGGCGCCGCTCGCCGCCAACCAGGTGACCACCCGGTCACGCGTACCGACCGTCTTGCCCTTCCTCGCAGTCAGCTCTTGCGCCACCGCTCGCCTCTCCTCGTCCTCCGCAGCGACGTTGTGCCACCAAAGCGCTGCCGGCGACCGGGCCCTCCAGTGACATCGATCTCGTCCTATAGCATAGCCAGCTCAGCCAGTTTGTGCAGCGAGCAACGGCGAGCGAGCAACGGCGAGGGTGCAGCCGCGAGAATGTCCCGGCGCGATCCCCACGGCCCGCGGTCTCACCAATGCTGCGTTACGATTCGAAGAAGCAAATTGGATTCGTGCCGGGGCCCAGAAACCGAGACCGCGTCGGTTGGCTGGTCCGGGGGCACGAGTGGAAGGAGGGTGACCGTGCAATCACCGAGTAGGTCGTCGTCCTGGCGGCACCGAGGAGGTCGGGGTGCCCGTACGCCCTTGGCGCTGGGCGCTGCCGCAGCAGCCTTGTCGTTCGTCGTGGTCGCCGGGGTCGGCGGCGGTGCCGGGGCTTCCGGTCGTCCGTCTTCGATCAGCGTCGGCTTCATCCTGCCGCTCACGGGGAACTTCGCTGCGAACGCCAAGCTCGAGCAGGACGGTTTCAAGCTCGGACTGCGGCGGTTCGGCTCGACAATCGACGGTCACGCGATCACGGTGCACTACGAGGACACACACGGCACACCGGCGATCGGGCTCACCGCGGCGAAGAAGCTCGTGACATCGACACGCGTCCAGGTCATGGAGGGCCCGCTGCTGTCGAACATCATCGCCGCCGTGTCCCCGTACGTGCAGGGCAAGAAGATCCCCGAGGACGACCTGTTCCTCTCGAGCCCCACCCAGATGAACCTGTACAAGTCGTCGGGCTTCGGCCTCACCTCGGGATGGGACGGCTACCAGGTGACGGGGGCGGGCGCCGCATGGGCGTACAAGACAGAGAAGTGGCGCCACGTGACGACGATCGGGGCCAACTTCTCCTTCGGCTGGCAGACCGTCGGCGGGTTCGACGCAGGGTTCACCAAGCTCGGCGGGAAGATCCAGAAGTCGATCTGGGTGCCGAGCAACGCCTCGACACTGTCGTCCTACATCTCGCAGATCCCCTCGACAACCCAAGGGGTCTGGGTCGAGCTCTCCGGTGCGCAAGCTGTCACCTTCGTCGATGACTACGCGTCGTTCGGCCTGAAGGGCAAGATCCCGCTGCTGGGCATCACCCAGCTCACGACACAGTCGGCACTTCCGGCCGAGACGCCGTCGTCAGCAGTCGGGATCTACACCGACGCCCAGTACTGCACAGGCATCCTCAGCAAGAGCAACGAGGCGTTCACCGCCGCCTTCCACCGCCAGTTCGGGTCGTGGCCCGGCTACTACGCAGACGCCGGCTACGTGAAGGCGGAGATCCTCGTGAGCGCGCTGAGGGCTCTCAGGGGCAACGCGACGACAGGCAAGAAGCTGAGCGACGCCATGCGGGCCGTGAAGATCTCGGCCCCGCGCGGCCCCGTCACGATCAGCAAGACAACGTGGTCCCCGATCCAGAACAGCTACATCTGCAAGGTGGAGAGGGTGAGGGGGACACTGCGCAACGTGCCCGTCAAGACCTACACCAAGATGCAGCCCTGGGGGTTCCTGAAGAAGTCGACATGGCTCAGCGACTTCACCCAGGAATCGTCCGGACCTCCGACCCCGTAGCCCGCGCGGCGTGCGGGCGGGAGCACACCGTCGGCGCCGGGTGGCTCCGGCGGTGTGCTCCTCTCGGTTGAGCGGGCCTCTCGGTCGAGCTGGCAGCAGGCCAGGCGGGCCGAGCTGGCCCTCCGCTCTCCGCTGACGGAAGGAAGACGACGCGGCCTCACCGTGCGCCCGTGGGCCGGTAGCGGGCGACCACGTGAGGAAAGCCGGCCGGTGCCGCCGCGCCGACGCGACGGCCGTGCCGCCCGGTCATTCGACCGGGTCGCCCGAACATGATTACGGTACGACATGATTGGCGGTCGTCGGCCGGTCGGGCCCCCGACCGATCCTTGGACGGCCGTCCCCGACGAGAGGAGCGCGATGAGCGTCGATGTGCACAATCACGTCATGCCCACCGAGGTGCTCGACCTGTTGCGGGCCGAGCCCGGCTACGGCGTCACGCTCGACGACGCCAACAACTGGGGCGGCGCCCACCACGCGCCGTTCCCGGTCACCCCGTCCTTCTACGACCCGGTCGCGAAGCTGTCGTACATGGACGAGCGGAAGGTCGGCGCCGCAGTGACGTCGCCGCCGCCGCCCCTGTTCTTCTACGAGGTCGACACGGCTGCCGCCGAGCGGATCTGCCAGGCGACCAACGAAGGGCTCGACCGGTTCTGCCGTCACGACCCGGAGCGCCTCCATTGGCTCGCCAACCTTCCCATGCAGGATCCCGATGCGGCCGTGACCGCCTACCGGGTGGCGGTGCAGGACGGCGCGCTCGGCGCGGCGATCGGGACCTCGATCGCCGGCCGGCGGCTCGACGAGCCCGAGTTCGAGCGGTTCTGGGCGACGGCCGACGAGCTCGGTCTCCCCGTGCTCGTCCATCCCGCGTGGAACGAGCCCCACGCCGGACTCGACGACTTCTACATGCAGAACGCCATCGGGAACCCGCTCGAGACCACGGTCATGGTCGAGCGGCTGATCTGCGCCGGCGTGCTCGCTCGGCACCGCGGCGTGAGACTGGTCCTCCTCCACGGCGGCGGCTACGTCCCCTACCAGGCGGGCCGGCTCGCGCACGCCTGCACGGTCCGTCCGGAGATCTCCATCTCCGCCGGCGACGTGTGGGACGCCTTCGACCAGCTGTACTTCGACACGATCACGCACGACACGGCGGCCCTGCGTTACCTGGTCGAACGGGTGGGCGTCGATCGCGTCGTGCTCGGCACCGACATGCCCTTCGACATGTCCGAGGACAGGCCGATGGAGGCGCTGGCGGAGGCGCTCGACGACGAGCAGGTGATCGCGGTCGGGACCACCAACCCGGCGCGGCTCTTCGGCATCGACGACCGCTCCGCACCCGCCGCAGTCTGAACGAGCGGGCTGCAAGGGGACCGCGATGCGCGCCGCAGTGCTCGAGGAGCCCGGGCGGCTCGTGGTGCGCGACCTGCCCCGGCCCTCCGGCTCCGTGCTGGTGCACGTCGACCAGGCCGGCGTCTGCGGCACGGACCGCAAGGTCGTCGACGGCACCACGCCGGTGTCGTTGCCTCGAGTCATCGGCCACGAGCTCGTCGGGCGGGTGCTCGAAGCCGGCGACGCGGCCGGAGCCGACGCAGGCCTCGGCCAGCTGCGGTCCGGTGCCCGCGTCCTCGTCGATCCGAGCGTGTCGTGCGGCCGCTGCGCCACCTGCCGCCGCGGGCAGGAGCACCTCTGCCCGAACGGCGGCCTCATGGGCCGCGAGGTGGACGGGGGCATGGCTGAGCTGATCGCGGTTCCCCCAGGTCGCCTCCATGTCGTGCCCGACGGCGTCGACGACGACGCCGCCGCGCTCCTCCAGGTCCTCGGGACCTGCGTCCACGCCCAGTGGCAGGTACAGGTGCTCCCCGTGGACCACGCCGTGGTCGTGGGGCTCGGCGTCGCCGGCCTGCTGCACGTGCAGCTGCTGCGTGCTCGCGGGGCCGCCAGCGTGCTGGGAGTGGGGCGTTCCGCCTCCAAGCGCGAGCTCGCGGCGTCGCTGGGCGCGACCGCGACCTGCACGCCCGAAGAGGCGCCTGCGGCGGTGGCGGAGCTGACCGGCGGCGCAGGCGCCCAGGTGGTGATCGAAGCGGTGGGCACGGGCCCGACGGTCGATCTCGCGGTCGAGCTTGCCGGGCTCGGCGCCACGGTGGTGGTCTTCGGGACCGTCGTCGGTGGACGCCACGCGCTCGACTTCTACGAGCTGTACCGCAAGGAGCTTCGCCTCTTGAACCCCCGGGCAGCCCGCGGGCGCGACTACGACGACGCGGTCGCGCTGGTCGCGTCCGGGCAAGTGTCCGGGCGTTCGCTGGTCAGCGAGCGGCTCCCGCTGTCGAAGGCGCCCGAGGTGCTGGCCGGTTGGCATGGCGGCTCGGGCCGCCTGAAGGTGGTCTTCGAACCGTGACGTTGCGCGAGCAGCACGAGAAGGAGGAGTGATGGACGGGTTCAAGGTCGTGCTCACCGACCAGGTCTTCCCGGACACCGCCATCGAGGAGGAGATCTTCGCGGCGGCCGGTGGCACGTTGGAGGTGGCGAGCGGCGAACGCGAGGCGGTGCTCGCGGCGGCGGCCGACGCCGACGCGGTCCTCACGACGTACTTCCCGCTCGCTCGTGCGGACATCGAGCGTCTCGGTCGCTGCCGGATCATCGCCCGATACGGGATCGGGGTGGACAACGTGGACGTCGCCGCCGCACTCGAGCGCGGCATCGTCGTCACCAACGTGCCCGACTACTGCGTGGAGGAGGTCGGCACCCACGCGCTCGCGATGGTGCTCGCGCTCCTCAGGCGCCTGCCGGCCGGCCACGCCCAGGTCCTCGCCGGGGGATGGGGTGTCGCAGGCCTTCGACCGATGCTCCGCCCCTCGGAGGTCACGCTCGGTCTCGTCGGCTACGGCCGGATCGCCCGGCATCTGGCGAGCGGCGCCGCCGCGCTCGGGATGCGCATCGTCGCCCACGACCCGTACCTCCAAGGGCCGCCGCCCGAAGGGGTGGAGCTCGTCGACCTCCCGGCGTTGCTGCGCCGAAGCGACGTCGTGTCGCTGCACTGCCCGCTCACCGAGACGACCCGGGGGCTGATCGGGGCCGAGCAGCTGGCGATGATGCAGCCGCACGCCATCTTGGTCAACACCTCGCGCGGACCGCTCGTACGCCTCGGCGACCTCGTCGCCGCGCTCAGCGAAGGCCGCATCGGCGGGGCGGGGCTCGACGTGTTCGAGGTCGAGCCGCCCGACGTCGCGCTGCTGCAGGGGGTGCCCGGCCTTCTCGCCACCCCGCACGTCGGGTACTACTCCGAAGCGGCCATCCACGAGTCGCAGCGGAAGGCGGCGACCCAGATCGTGAAGCAGCTGGCGGGCGAGCCCGTCGACTATCCGGTCCGGCCCCTTCCCTGAGCCTGGCCGCGGCGACGACCCTGCCCTGCGGCGACGGTGCTCGTGGGCGCGGCTGAGCTCGTGGGCGCGGCTGAGCTCGGCCCCGAGCCGATCGCGCTCGACGACGCGTCGGTGAGCACCGCGAGCGTCGGCGCGAAGGCTGCCAGGCTGGCGGACGCCCGCCGGCGAGGTCTGCCCGTCCTGCCCGGCTTCGTGGTCCCGGCCGGTCCCGGGCGCTCGATGGTGGCCTCGCTGCTGCCCGAGGTCGCGTCGCGCGGGCCGCACGCGGCGTCCCTCACGCTGATGGAGAAGGTGGCGGCGCTCGTGGACCTGTCGTCAGCCCTGCGTTGGGCTGCGCGCCTCGGACCGTCGCTCGTGGCCCGCTCGAGCTCCTGCGTGGAGGACGATCCGGTGTGGTCGGGCGCCTTCTCGTCGTACCTGGGCGTCGGACCGGGCGAGCTGGCCGTCGCGGTGGCGGGGTGCTGGGCCTCCACCCTCACGCCGGCAGTGCTCGCGCTGTGCGAGCGGACGGGGTCGGCGCCGCCCGACGTGTGCCCGGCCGTCCTCGTCCAGCCGATGGTCGATCCGCAGGCGTCGGGAACCGCCACCTTCGCACCCGGCCCCGAGGGAGCAGACTCGCCGGTCGAGATCGTTGCGGTGTGGGGCCCTCCGGCGCCGCTCATGGCGGGGTGGAGCGAGGGCTGGCGTGCGACCGTCGCCGGCGAGCAGGTGTCGGGACCGGCGGTGGGGGACGCGGCGGCCGCCCGCAACCGGCGCCCGGACCGTCCGATGCCTCCGGAGTGGCTCCGTGCCGTCGCAGAGCTGGCACGCCGCGCGTGCGCCGGAGATCCGGCTGCGATCGAGTGGGCTGTGGTCGACGGGAGCCCGGTGCTCCTTCAAGCGCGCCCCGCCGTGATCGATCGCTCAGGCGCCGGCGTCGCGCGGCCGGGCGACGTGCGGTCCACCGACGCGTGGGGGAGCGACGCACTGGGGAGCGACGCACTGGGGAGGGAGGTCGACGACGCCTCGGTCCGAGTCCCGGGCGCCGTCACCGTCGCTCGGGACGCCATCCGCTACGGCGGCCCTCTCGGCGACCAGCTCGTGCTGCCGTGGCTGCTCGGCATGGGCTCTGCCGCCGCACGCGCCCCAGAGGCCATCACCAAGGCCGCGGAGCACGCCGAGGAGCAGGCCGCAGACCGCGCCACGGAGCACGCCGAGCTCGAGCCCCAGGCTCGAGGCGGGCTCGCTCCGCCGGACGCGCTCCAAGCGGCTGTCCGTGACGCTCGAGCCTTGGTCGCCACCGCAGTGGGCGCCGAGGACGCCGAAGCGGACGCGGCGGCGTCGCAGATTCTCGAGCGAGTGGCAGCGGGGGCGCTCGAGGTGCTCGGCGAGTTGCGCCCCGTCGACGCGCGCGCGGCGGCCGACGTCCTCTCGAGACTGGCAGAGATCGGCGAGATCCTCGTCGCCAGCGGCGCCCTCGCACATCCCGAGCAGCTCTGGAGCCTCTCGGTGGAGGAGGCCGGCGAGCTCCTCGCCCGGCCCGTCGTCGGCGACTGGCATCGGCACCGGCACCGCACGCTGCGGTGGCAGGCGCTGGTCCAGCGGGTGATCGACGTCTACGGTGAGCGATTCTTCGGCGAGGGCGTCGCCCCGGGGACGGCCGCCGGCCCGGCTCGCCGGCTCTCTGCGGCACGAGACCTCCGGCGCGTGGTGCCCGGCGACGTGGTGGTGCTCCACCGGCCGACCCCGCAGCTCGCCCCGGCGCTGTGGGTCGCCGCCGGGCTCGTGGCCGAGTCGGGGAGCGGCGCCGCCCACCTGATCGAGGTCGCTCGCTCGCTGCGCGTGCCCGCCGTCGTCGGCGTCGGCTCGTTGGCGGTCGAGGGCGAGGACCTGGTGCACGTCGACGGCGACGCGGGCGAGATCACCCTGCTCCGGCACCAGGGCGATGTTCCCGCCGGGTTCAGAGGTCCACGACAGGCAGGAGCACCGACGAAGGGAACCGCCCACCGGTGAGCAGGTCGACGGTCACGCCCGCGGTCTCGCGGCGGTCGTCTGGGTCGTCGTGGCGGAACGGCCCCGATCCGTGGAAGGGTCCGACGGCATCGGGGCGCGCGAAGTCCGAGCCCCCGACGCTGAGCGCGAGCCGGGAGCCGGGAGGAAGCCGCACGCACGTGGGCCACAGCTCGATCTCGGCCTCGTAGGCTGCTCCGGGACGCAGCGGCACCCGCGTGCGGTGGGTGTGCCATGGCCGCCAGGGCAGCGAGCGTCTCGGATCCTGCTCGCGCTGGGACAGCCGCAGCCACCCCTGGGACAGCGGCGCGCGAGGGTCGTTGGCCCCTCTGAAGTCGACCTCGGTGCCGTCGGGACGCAGCGCACGCAGGGTGCAGAAGAGGTCGGCGTCGGTGCCGGAGCTCGCTGCGTGCAGGCTGGCCGACAGGGGCCCGACGATCGTGAGCGGCGCGCCGAGCGGGTCGGAGACGAACGTCGCCCCTTCACCGCCGGCGCTGACCGACGCACGGCCCGAGTCGGCGGGGGGGCCGTCGCCGGCACGCCGGAGCCTGCGTGGAGCCTCGAGCCACCACCGCTCCCAGCGGGTGCCCGGCAGCGGCCACGCGGCCCCTCCGGCTCGAAGCTCGCCGCGCTCGGCGTCGCGTACCACGAACGAGACCCGGTCGCGGCGCTCCCAGTCGTTTGTCCGGCCGAGGAGGAACCGGTCGAAGAAGAGCCGCTGCAGCTCCCGGCCGTCCGGCGTGTAGAACGCCTCCTCGTGACGCCCGGTGTGGACGTCCAACCACTTATCGGCGGACGCCGCCCGAGCGAAGCCCTCGAAGTTCCCCCGGCTGTGGAGGCCGAGACCTCCCCAGTTGGCCGCCGAGAGGAGCGGGACGTCGATCCGGTCGAGCGACGCGCTGCGTTCCTCGTGCCAGGCGTCGTCGAACGCGTGTGATCGGATCTCGGCGAGGTAGTCCGCTCGCAGGCGCTCGAGGGCTCCCTCGTCCAGCGTCTCGCGACCGGTGGCGAGGCCGTCGGGAACCCAGGGGCTCTTCGGCCCGCGGTCTCCGAGGCCGTGCTGCATCGAGAGGACCTGCCGCGGGTACCAGCCGTCGAAGAACCCGTTCGACAGGATGCCCCCGTGGTGGGTCATGTCACGGTAGTGGTCGGCCGCCCCTTCCCACGGGATGATGGCGGCGAGGTGCGGCGGGCGCAGCGACGCGACCAGCCACTGGTTGATCGCGTAGTAGGAGACGCCGGCAAGGCCCACGCGGCCGTTGCACCACGGCCGGGTTCCCGCCCACTCGATCGCCGCCGCGTAGTCGCGCACCTCGCGCGAAGAGAAGATGTCGAGCCGTCCGGCGGAACGCCCCGCACCGCGCGAGTCGACGCGGACGACTGCGTAGCCAAGCGGCACCCACTGCTCAGGGTCGACGGTCTCCCAGCACAGATGCGACCCCGACGAGCCGTCGAGGACCTCGGGATGCTCGGAGACCAGGCGCTGGTAGCGCTCCGCGAAGACTCCTTCGGAGAACGGCAGGCCCTTCCCGTAAGGGCCGAGGGACATGATGACCGGCCACGGGCCGCCCTCTTCGGGGCGGAAGACGTCCGCACGCAGCGCCACGCCGTCGTCCATGACGAGAGCGTGGTCACGCTCGACGTCGAGGGCTCCGTCTGCCCCCTTCGTCGCCCGGGTCGTCGCCCGGGTCGTCGCCTGGGTCGTCGCCTGGGTCGTCGCCCCTTTCGTCTGTCCCGTCGTCGCCCCCTTCGTCTGTCCCGCCGTCACCACCTCCCCTGGCCGCCTCCGGCGTCCGGGACATCTCCGCGGACCTGTCGAGACCCTATTGACCGACGCGGGCGGCGCCCGTATTGTACTCTTGCAATCGAGTGCACACGTAGCCCGGGTCGGACGGCCGGGGGGGCGAGGCAATGTCGAAGGTGTTCACGGAAGAAGAGCTGCCGCATTTCGGGTCGACGCGCGACACGCGCGACCGGCTCGATCTCGTGACCGAGGACGTGCCGGTCGGAGCGACCCACCTGCGGGCCGACCGCATCGTGTACCACCCCGGCGACACGGCGGCGGCGCACTACCACGTCGACTCGCACCACGTGTTCTGGGTGCTGGGAGGCAGCGGGGTGCTGCACACCAGCAGCGGGAGGACGTCCGAGTCCACCCGCCTCGGCGCGGGGACCAGCGCGCTCGTCGGCCCGGGCGAGGTCCACTGGTTCGAGAACGACGGGGACGAGGAGTTCTCCTTCGTCGAGCTCTGGGCGCCGCCGCCGGCCGAGACGATCTGGACCGTCGACGGTGACCGGTGCACGTGGGCGCCGTCGACCTGACCGCGCAGCGGCGCGTATCCATGGCAGTGTCATACGGCAGTCATCCAGCAGTCATCCAACAGTCATCCAGACACCTGGCAGTCATCAAGCAGCGTTGGCAATCGGCCGGCACGTCCGGCTGTGCGAGGGGAGGAGCACATGAAGAGTAGGCAACTGATCGGTCGTCTCTGGGCGACCGGCCCACGGCGGCGGGGAGCCGTGCTCGCGACGGCGGCGGCCGTTGCCGCGATGGCGGCGCCCGCTCTCGGTGCGGGAACCGCCGCGGCGCACGTCGTTCGGCGTGATGCGCTGCACGGGGTCGTGACGATCGGCGCCTCGGTGTCCCTGTCGGGCGACTTCTCGGCCACAGGCAAGACCACGGAGCAGGGGTACCAGGCGTTCCAGACCTGGGCCAACGAGCACGGCGGGATCCTCGGGCACAAGGTCGTCTTCAAGTTCCTGTCCGACGGCTCGAGCCCGACGCAGGTGACCACCGACTACCAGAAGCTGATCACCGTCACACACGTGAACTTCTTGGTCGGCCCGTACTCGACGCTGCTCACGAAGCCGGCGTCCGAGGTCGCCAACCGCTACCACATGGCGCTCGTCGAGGGCATCGGCGGCGGCCCCTCGGTCTTCGAGGCCGGCTTGCACAACGTGTTCGACGTCAGCGCCTCCGCGGTCTACCAGGGGATCTCCTTCGCCAAGTGGGTGGCCAAGGTCTACAAGCCCCAGCCGGTCGCCTACGCGGCGATCACAACACCGTTCAACGAGCCGATCGTGACAGGCATCAAGAACTACCTGGACTCCAAGGGGTTCACGACCGCCGTCTACAAGGTGTACCCGCTGGAGACGGCCGACTTCACGCCCATCGCCTCGGCGATCGCCGCGACGCACGCCAAGATCGTGGCGATCGGGTCGCAGCCGCCTGACGGCGAAGGCCTCATCAAGGACTTCGTGAGCTCCGGCTACAACCCGACAGTGCTCTTCGAGGTCTCCGGCCCGGACCAGGGCACAGGTTTCGTGAAGGCCGTCGGCAAGCAGAACACGACAGGCGTCATGTGGCCGAACACCTGGTACCCGGGTGCGAACGAGGGCGTGGTCAACACGGAGATGGAGAAGATCCTCGAGAAGGAGATCCACGTCAAGTCGGTCTCGCTCCTCAGCGCGAACATGGCCGAGGCGTTCTCGGCCGCTCAGACCCTCCGTGAGGCGGTCGACCACATCAAGTCGCTGACAAACGCGAAGCTCATCGCCTACATGCACTCTTCCAAGGCCAAGTTCACGAGCGTGCAGGGCCCGGTGTGCTTCAAGTCGACAGGCCAGAACGCGTGCGCCACGCCCTTCGTGTTCCAGTGGCAGCACAGCAAGCAGCTTCAGGTGCTGCCGTCGACAGCGGCGGGGAGCTCCAAGGTGATGAACCCGAAGCCGAAGTGGGGGCAGAGCAAGTATTGAGCGGCGGCCACGGCACGTCGTTCGCAGTGCCGGGGACAGCGTGCTGGGCAGCCCTTCGAGGGCTGCCCAGCAGCGCCGTCGCCGGCGAACGAGCCGAGTTGCTGCAGGGTCCGCCCACCGTCGTGGCGGCACCGGCTCGACCGGTGGACCTTCGGAAGGACGAAGAAAGAGCGATGACGTGCTAGTGCTGCAGGGCATCGTCGACGGGATCCTCGCCGGCGCGCTCTACGCGTTGATGGGGTCGGGACTCACGCTGGTCTTCGGCGTGATGGAGGTCATCAACTTCGCGCAGGGGATCATCGTGGTGCTGGGCGCGTACTTCACCTACACGTTCGCCTCGCACCTGGGGGTCGACCCGTTCGTCACCCTGCTGCTCACGATCCCGATCATGTTCACGCTCGGCTACGCGGTGTACATGCTGCTGCTCCGGCCGATCAAGCGCGACCGGGTGATCATGTCGCTGCTCGTGATGTACGCCACGGCCGTCGTGATCGAGGGGGTCTTGGACCTCATCTTCGGCGGGACACTCGTGGAGGTGACCGCGTCGTACGGGACAAGCTCGGTGCACCTCGGGTCGTTGGACTTCCCGAACGTGTACCTGCTCGCTTTCGGCCTGAGCGCGGTGCTGCTCGCCGCCCTGTACTGGATCCTCTACCACACGAAGTTCGGCCGCAGCCTTCGTGCGACCACGCAGAACCTCACAGCCGCCAAGCTTGTCGGCATCAACGTCGACCACGTCTCTGCGTTGACCCTCGGGATCGGAGTGGGGCTCGGCGCGGCAGGCGGGATGCTCTTCGGGATGACCACCCCGTTCAACGCGGCGAGCTCCTACGACCTCATCTCCCGGCTGCTCGTGATCGTCATCCTCGGCGGGTTCGGCAGCGTCTGGGGAGCAGGGGTCGCCGCCATCGTGATGCTGGTCATCGAGGACGTCGTGGCGGTCGTGTGGTCACCGGTCTGGGGGCAGACGATCTTCTACCTCGTGCTCGCGCTCGTGCTCATGTTCAGGCCGCAAGGTCTCTTCGGCCGCCGGCTGGCGAGGGCGCAGTGATGGCGGTCGCAGAAGCAGCGCCCGAGCTCCTCAGCCCCGCTGAGATCGACCGCGCGTTCCGGGACCCTTTCTCGCCGTCCAAGCGCACGAAGGCGACCTCGTGGATCGTGCTGCTCGCGGTCCTGACCGCCTTCCCGTTGGTCTTCACGAACCCGGCGGTGACGTCGATCGGCGTGTTCACGATGTTCTTCCTTCTCGCCGTGGTCGGCTGGAACATCTTCTCCGGCTACTCCGGCTACATCTCGATCGGGCACGCCGTCTACTACGGCTTCGGCCAGTACACCGTGGCCCTGCTCATCATGCACCTCGGCATCACCTCGGGCGTGAGCGAGCTCGCCATCGTGCCCCTCGCCGGTCTCGCCGGGGCGGCCGTGGCGGTGCCGGTGGGCCTGCTCGTCCTAAGGGTCAGACGTCACACGTTCATCGTGCTCACGATCGCGGTGATGTTCATCTTCCAGCTGCTTGCGTTCAACTTCCCGTCGATCACGGGCGGCTCGACCGGGTTGAACGTGACCCCTCCACCGTGGTCCGGCAACGACTACAACCTTCCCTTCTATTACATCGCGCTCGGCACCGCCGCCATCGGCCTGCTCACGTCGTGGGCGGTGCGACGCTCGAAGTTCGGGCTCGGGCTGCTCGCGATCCGAGACGACGAGGACAGGGCGAAGGGGCTCGGCATCAAGGTCACGCGGGCCAAGCTGATCGCACTGGTCCTCTCGGCGTTCTTCGTCGGCATCGCCGGGGGCCTCTACGCGATCTTCATCGGGCAGGTCTTCCCGCAGTTCGCGTTCACACCGTTCTACGACCTGTACCTCGCAGTGTTCGCGTTCGTCGGCGGTCTCGGCACGCTGTCGGGTCCCGTCTTCGGCGCGCTCCTGCTGGGCCCGCTGCAGCAGTACTTCGAGCTCCAGTTCGGCGCGACGACACTGTACCTGATCATCTACGGCGTGCTCTTCGTCGTGATCCTGCTGGCGCTTCCGAGGGGCATCGTGCCGAGCCTCGCCGACCGCTACCGGACCTTCCTCGCGAGCCGCTGGCGGCGGGCCGAGGAGAGACGCGGCGTCGAAGGGAGCGGCGTCACCGCGGGATCGATGATCGCGTCGGCGCCGGGCGCCGCTCCCGCGGAGCGAGGCGGGTCGTGAGCCTCATCGAGATCCAGGAGATCGCGAAGACCTACGGCGGCATCCACGCGCTCGACGGCTGCACGTTGTCGTTCGAGGAGGGGCACATCAGCGGCCTCATCGGCCCGAACGGCTCTGGGAAGACGACCCTGTTCAACGTGGTCACCGGTTATGAGCAGCCCGACTCGGGCAGCGTCCGCTTCGACGGCGACGCGATCACGAGGCTGAGCCCCGACAAGGTGTTCGACCGAGGGATCGGCAGGACGTTCCAGCTGACGAGGATCTTCCCGCGCATGAACGTGGTCGAGAACCTCCACGTGGCGGCGCAGCGCAGCGGCGGCTTCCGCTCGGAGCTCTCTCGGTGGTCGTCGACCTCCGAGCGTGCTCGGGCGAAGGAGGTGCTCGACTTCGTCGGCCTCACCCGACTGGCGAGCGAGATGGCGGGCAACCTCTCCTACGGGCAGCAGAAGCTGCTCGAGTTCGCCTGCATCATCATCGCCCGCCCCCGCGTGATCCTCCTCGACGAACCGGCTGGGGGCATCAACCCGACGCTCCTGCGCCACCTGGCCAGCCGGATCCGGGCGCTGAACGACGAGGGCATCACCTTCGTCGTGGTCGAGCACGACATGGAGTTCGTGATGGGGCTGTGCCACAAGGTGTGCGTCATGCACCAGGGACGGACGCTGTGCTCCGGTCATCCCGACGAGGTGCGCCAGGACCCCCTCGTGCTCGAGGCGTACCTCGGGACCGACATGCGAGAGGCGGATCTCACACGGTCGGGGGCCAACTGATGCTCGTGTTCGAGGGCGTGTTCGCCGGGTACGGCGGGAGCGACGTGCTGCGCGGCGTCGACCTGGTCGTGGAGAAGGGCTCGCTCACGTGCGTGGTGGGGCCGAACGGCGCCGGGAAGTCCACGCTCATGAAGCTCGTGAGCGGATTGCTGCACCCGAGGGTGGGCAAGCTCGAATTCCAGGGAAATTCGATCGCCCGGGCTGCTCCTCGCCAGATCCTGAAGCAGGGGATCGTGCAGGTGATGCAGGCGCGGAACCTGTTTCCCGAGCTCACCGTTCGGGAGAACGTCGAGCTCGGCGCGTTCTTGATCTCCGACGACGCCCTCGTGAAGCGGCGCTACGCCGAGGTGTGCGAGATGTTCCCGATCGTGGGCGAGCGGGCGAAGGACCGCGCGGGCGCCCTGTCGGGCGGCCAGCAGCGGATGGTCGAGTTCGCACGGGCCCTCATGCTCGATCCCCTTCTCGTGTCCCTCGACGAGCCGTCGATGGGCCTGGAGCCTCGTGCGGCGAAGATCATCTACGACAGCATCGTGAAGATGCACGAGAACGGCCGGACCGTGCTGCTCGTCGAGCAGAACGTCCGAGCGGGGCTCGAGCGCGCGACCCGCGGCATCGTCATGGAGGCGGGCCGGGTCCGGCTCGAGGGAACGGGCGCCGAGGTGCTGGCCAACCCCCAGATGCGCGCCCTGTACCTCGGCGGGACGATCGAAGAGGGTGCCGTCTCGAGCTCGGCGGCGGCGCGCTCCGGTTCGGCGACGTACCAGAATTGACGCTTGACGGACCGGGAGAGCTGAGGCGTACCGTGGATGACCGCCTGGAGTCGATGTACCGCCGGTTCACCTGGCGGATCCTGTCGAACTACGTGACGCCCTTCGAGTTCGACCGTCAGCAGAAGGCGATCTCCGACTACGAGCAGTGGTGCTCCAGCTGGCTCACGTTGGCGGCCGAGCACGGCGCACGTGGCGACGACGCGGCGGCCTCTGGACGGCGCGTGACCGCAGGCGACGAGTACATCCGCGCCGGCCTGTGCTGCCACTGGGCGAGCTTCATGTTCTGCCACGATCGGGACGCCTACGCAGGCGCGCTCGAGCAGATGGCCGGCTACTGGGCAAGGGCCGCCCGGTTCGTCGACCCCCCGATGGACCTCGTGGACGTCCCGTTCGAAGGTGTCCTGCTCCACGGGTACGTGCGGGTGCCGCCCGGCGCGCCAGGCGCGCCTCGCCCGCCGGTGGCCGTCCTCTTGCCGGGCGCCGACTCGACCAAGGAGGAGCTGTACAACCTGGCGGAGCACCTCTTGGCGCGCGGTGTCGCCATCGCCGCGTTCGACGGACCCGGTCAGGGCTCCGTGAGCCTCGAGATGAAGCTGCGCCCCGACTACGAGCTGGCAGTCCAGGCCGTTCTCGACGCGCTCTCGGCGAGGGACGACGTGGACGCCCGGTTCTGTGTCGGGGGCATCTCCTACGGCGGGCTCTTCGCGATGCGGACCGCCGCGGTCGACGAGCGGGTCGAGGCGGCATTCGCGATGTCGAGCTGGTACACGCCCGCCGGAAGGTTCGCGACGATGGAGCCGCTCTCCAGGGCCGGTCAGTACCAGCACCTGGGCGAGGACCCCGCCGCGACGATGGAGGCGATCACCCTCTCAGGGGTGCTGGACAAGGTGACCGTCCCGCTCCTGCAGGTCTTCGGCGGCGACGACCCGGCGTCCCCGCCGTCGCACGGGGAGCGGGTCGCGGCGGAGGCTGCCGGACCGGTCACGACGGTGGTCATCCCCGAGGGGGTCCACGTCTTGAACAACGTGTGGCCGCAGGCGCGCGCCCTGGTCGCCGACTGGGTCGCCGAGACGCTGGGGGTGGAGCGATGAACTACGCCAAGTCGGACGCGAAGGCAGCCGCCGAGCGCACGTTCGTCGGCATCTGGGCCGCGACGACGAGCCCCTTCGACCGGGAGGGGCGGATGGACCTCGACGCCCTGGCCGCGGACGTCGCCAGGCTCGTCGACGACCTGGAGGTGGACGGCGTCTTCTGCACGGGCGTGATGAGCGAGTTCTGGGCCCTTTCGGTCGCCGAGCGCAGGCGCCAGGTGGAGGCAGTGGTGGAGGCGACGGGGACACGGGTCCCGGTCATCGCCCACAGCGGCCACCACTCCGTGGAGGAGACGGTGGAGCTCACGCGGCATGCCGAGGCGGCGGGCGCGGACTTCGCCGTCGTCATCAGGCCGTACCTGCCCCTCGGGGTCGACGAGGGGATCTACGACTTCTACTCGGCGGTCTGCGACGCGGTCGACATCGGGGTGTGGATCTTCGACACCGGCTACGCGGGCCCGCCCCTCGCGCTCGACCTGCTCGACCGGCTGGCCGACATCGACAACATCTGCGGCGTCAAGGTGGGGCATCCCCACGCCCACTACCTCGAGGTGGCGTCGCGGGTGGGGGACCGCATCCTCGTCTGCGAGCCTTCCGAGACGGAGCTCCTCACGGACATGCGCGACCACGGCCAGCGCGTGCACATGTCGTCGGCCGCGCCGTACCTCTACCAGACGCCGGAGTGGCGGCCGATGCTCGAGTACACGCGGGCCGCGCTCGCAGGAGACTTCGACAAGGCGGCCGAGGTCGCTGCGACCCTCGCACCGGTGCGTGAGGTGGCCGAGAAGTGGCTGCACCGACGCTGGAGGAGCGACCAGGTGAACCCGATTCCCTGGCTCAAGGCGTGGGCTGGTCTGCTCGGGATGTCCGGTGGACCGGTCCGTCCGCCACTTCGTCCCCCGGACGCCGGCGAGGTCGCCGCGCTCGCCGCCGACCTGGAGCACGCCGGGCTGCTCTGACCGCCCGGGCTGCTCAGTTTGCTCAGCCTCCTGGCTGCTCTGACCGCCCGGGCTGCTCAGCCTCCTGGCGTCGGCGTCACCGCACCGAGCCGTGCGCCGAGCCAGTCGGCGAAGGCCGAGCGGGACTCGAAGGCCCGGTTCGCCACGCCGTGGTTGCCGTCCTCGTACATGAGCAGCTCTGCCCCCGGGGCCTCGGCGGCGAGCCGGTCGGCGTGCACCCTTCCGACCAGCGTGTCCCGGGCCCCGTGCACCACGAGCAGTGGGCTCACGATCCGGGCTGCCGCGTCCTCCAGCGTCAGCGTCGCCGCGTACGCCCTCGCCGCGTCGTCGTCCGCCGATCCGGAGCGATGGCGGAACGTGTCGCGCGTCATCGGGGGGAGCTGGTCCCACTCGAGGTCGAAGCGGTACGGGCCGGCGAGCGCGACCCCGGCACGCAGGCGTGGCTCGTACGCCATCGCGCGGGCTGCGTAGTAGCCGCCGAGGCTGACGCCGAACATGCCGACCCGCGCGGCGTCGAGCTCCGGCCGCCCCTCGCAGAAGTCCACCGCGGCGGTTGCGACCTTCTCGTAGGCGGGCTCGATCGGGAGCTCGTACTCGCTCTCTCCCTGCCCTGGCCCGTCGAGCGCGAGCACGGCCATGCCGCGGGCCAAGAAGTACTCGGCGGTCGCCTGCAGCTCCTCTTTCACCGAGTCGAGGCCGGGCGCCATGACGACCACGGGTGGCGGGTCCGCTTCGGCGCCTCCGGCGGCGGGGACGCGCAGGTACGCGGGCAGCCGGGTGTCGCCATAGGGCACGGAGACGAGCTCAGCCGGCGGGCGGAGCCCTGCTGCGCCCTTCGCGAAGCACGCGACGGTGCGATCGCTGGCTCGCCGCTGCTGATCGGGGTCGATGACGAAGACGAACTTCGCCCAGTGCCAGCACATCGCCGCGCGCCGCCACGCCTCCATCGCGGTCACCACCCGTGTCGCTTCCTCGGCGTCACGGGCGATCGTCTCGTACCCCTCCGCGGTGCGCCCCCACTCGCGGCACCAGTCCTCCCAGCGCGAGATCCGCGCGAGGGTTCGCTCGAAGTCGAGGTAGTCGGTGCCGTTGTTGACGAAACGGGGTCCCCAGTGCGCCGCGGCCGTCGCCACCCTCGGGTCGATCCCGTGCTCTTCGGCCATCTGCCCCTCCGCTCGGTCGGTTCGTGAAGCCCGCGGCAGCCTGCAACCGGCCCTCACCGTGCCCGCAAGCGGGTCGTCGTGGTGCCGGTCGACCGCGTGCAACCGATTGCGTAGCATGGCCACGAGCAAAGTGTCAACGCGCTGCAGCGGCGGCGCCACGGGAAGGGGGCGAGCGTGGAGGAGGCGGACGTCGTCGTCGCCGGCGCTGGGCACAACAGCCTGATCACCGCCTGTTATCTCGCCAAGGCGGGCTACCGGTGCCTCGTGCTGGAGGCCAACGGCATCCCCGGCGGAGGTGCGGTCACCGAGGAGCTGCTGCTTCCGGGCTACGCGGTCGACAGCTGCGCCACCGGCCACACCCTTCTCCGGACGAACCCTCTGCTCGCCGACGACGAGCTGGGGCTCGTCGCCGACTACCAGATCACCTACGCCGATCCGGACCCGGTCGCGCACGTGGCGTTCCCCGACGGCGAGCACTTCACCATGTCGCTCGACCGGGAAGCGACGGTGGCAGAGTTCGGACGGTTCTCGGTCGCAGACGCGCGGTCCTACGAGCGGCTGCTGGACGAGTACGACGAGGTGAAGCAGATCTTCTCGCGTGCCCAGCACACGCCCTCGGGTCTCGGACCCTCGCTCGATCAGCTCCTCTCGGAGCACCCCCGGGGACGGGTGTGGCAGCGGCGCAGGATGTTGAGCGCCTGGGACGTGATCCGCCACGAGTTCGAGAGCCCCCACGCGCGCTCGTTCCTCATGTGGATGGCGTTCCAGACCAATCAGGCGCTCGACGTCCCGGGCACCGGCACGCTCGCCTACAGCGTCGTCTTCGGGCGCCAGCAGCGCAGCTGGTCCGTGCTCCTCGGAGGCTCCGGGCGCCTCGTCGACGCGCTGGTCTCGTACATCGAGTCCCACGGAGGGGAGGTGCGCTGCAACCGACCGGTCGCGCGCCTCCTCGTACGAGACGGCCGCTGCGAGGGCGTCGAGACCGAGACAGGAGAGCGGTTCCGCGCGAAGCGTGCCGTCGTCTCCACGATCCACGTCGTGCAGCTGGTCGACATGGTGCCCGCCGGCACC